>JBKQPD010000163.1:0-13550 GCA_052145175.1 Binataceae bacterium (SeqCode)
ACCATCGATTCGCCGTTCTTCGCGAAGGACACCCCGGTCCCGCTGATCTGCGGAGGATCCGGCAGCGAGCCGTTCTATCAGCCCTCGCACATTCGCGGCGTAGGCCATCAACTCGTGATTGGCCCCACTGGTGCGGGCAAGAGCGTCTTGCTCGCAGTGTTGATCGCCGCCCTGATGGTGTTGCGCAACGTACGCATCTTCCTGCTGGATCGCGGCTATTCGAGTTACGTGTTCACCCACGCCGTCGGTGGCACCTACATTGAGTTAGCCACGGACCAGTCGTCACCGCTCTGTCCGTTTCAGTGGATCGAGCGCGAGGATGGCATCATGTGGCTGTTTGATTGGTTCTCGCGCTTGTTCGCGCGCTGGCTCGGCCAGCTAATCGACGTGCGCGAAGCGGCCGATCTGACCGAAGCGCTGACGATCGCGAAGGCCGCCGGCGTCCGCACCATGACGGCGTTTCGCTACCTGCTTCACGCGCCACGGCTGCGCGAGATCATGGGCAACTACGCGGACGGCGGCCAGTGGGCGCATATTTTCGACGGCGAACCGGTCGCGCGTCAGCGGCACACGCTGACGACCTACGAACTGCGCCAGCTGGACGCGCTCGGCGAAAGAGCGTCGGCACCGGCGATCGAGTTAATCGTGCATGACGCCGAAGCGGGGCTCGGGCCGGATCCAACCGTCGTCCTGATTGACGAGGCCAAACCGCTCGTGGCGTCGCCCATCTCCCTGCCATTCATCGACCGGGCCCTTCGCACCTTCCGCCGTTCCAACGGTGCACTGATCCTGTGTACGCAGTCGCTCGCCGAGATCGACAACAGCGAGGCGCGGGCGCTGTTGCTCGAATCGACCGCGATCAAAACCTTCTTGCCCAACCATGCGGCGCAGGGCGAGCAGGTACGCAAGCTCTACACGGAACTCGGGCTGAACGAGAGGCAGATCGAGCTCATCGCCAACGGTGTGCCGCAGCGCGACTATCTCTGCGTCACCGAACTCGGCTCGCGGCTCTTCCGCCTCGATCTCGGACCACTTGCACGCGCGCTCTGCGCCGCCACCGGCAGCGACGACGTGGCGCTCGCCCGGCGCGTCCTCGAGGAAACAGAGCAGGGTGGTTTTCTCGTTGCGTGGCTTGCCGCCAAGGGTCTCCGCGCGGCGCCAGAGCCCGGCTCCGCGCCGGACTCAACGCGTACGACGGTCATGATTCACAGCAACGGGAGGGTGGAACATGCGGATTACTAAGCATCGTAATATTTGCGCCGCGACGCTGCTCGGTCTGGCATTCATGGCCAAGCCGGCGCGGGCGCAGCTCGCGGTTTCGGACGCTCCGGTCGAGGGCAACACCACCACCATTGCCGGAAACAGCACCGTCATGGCCGGCACGTTGACCGGCATCGCAACCCAACAGATGCCTGCGATCATCACGCAGGACACGCTTACCGCCCAATCGCTTACGACCCCGGGCGGCGCCGGCCGCTTTCAGTCGCAGCTCAGTTACCTCAACGCGCTGATGCAGACGCTGGGCAGCGGGAGCATCGCCGACGCCCAGAGCTTCGGCGCGAGCTATCCGGGCTGGGTCGATTTCGGCCCCAATGCGGCGGTGACCGCTGCCGAGGTGACCAGGCAGACACTTGCCACCTACGCCGACGCAATCTCAGTCGCGCAGGCGCAGGCGGCCAATTTCAGCGCTGAAGACGCGCGCTTCCAAACGCTCGAAGCGTGCAACGCCGCCAGCGTCAGCGTGCTGCAGGCGATCCAGTGCGGCAACGAGATCAATCTCGCGGCGGCGCAGCAGACCCAGGCACTACGGCAGCTTGAGATTACACACATCATCGTTGACGCCGTGAATCACGGCGAGCAACTCAACGAAAAGTCTCAGTTTGGGGCAAATGCGCAAGCCTACTTTATAGGTGGCGCACAACAATAAAAGAGGTTTCAAATGGCAACTCCGATCATCATTTTTCTGCGCTTCATGTGGCGCTTTCGGGGCCTATTAGTGATCGCATTTTTGATTATCCTCGGCCACATCTGGCTCAACGACGCTATTCGCGCCTGGGACAGCTGGCGCCAGCCGCAAGCCTATTGCGATGACGACCACCTGATTCGATACATTCCGGCTGATCAGTGCCGTGGCTTTTCTTCGTGTGACCGTCGCTTCGATCGAGGCGAAACTTCCTGTCCGGGCGGATCACCCTTTGTGTTGCCGACCCCTACTGAGAACAAGAGGTAAAAATGATGCCCCAATTTCAATTCCTAAACACCGCGCTCAGCGACTACGAAACCGCAATTCAAGGGGTCTGGGCGCCGGTGATGCAGGCGCAAGGGATTCAAATCCTGCTCGCAGTCGGGGCGATAGCGTTCGCGGTATACGCGATTCAGCTGCTCGCTACACACGATCTGCCGACTTTCATCCTCGGCTTCGCTTACACGTTCGTCTCGGTCGCCATACTCCATGCGGTCTTTCTCGACGGACAGGATTTAGCCATCGACCTGCTCGACGGATTTCTTGGGTGGGGGCAACAGGTCAGCGGCCAATCCCCGGCAACGCTCACGCCGTCGGGTGTGATGGAGCAGGGGCTTCAGCTCATGAGGATCTTCTGGAATTCCGCTGGGAAGGCTTCGTGGTGGGTTGCGCCTATGTCAGCGATGGAAGACTTGGTTTGCAGCATCGTAATCGTCGCAACCTTTGCCGTTGCGTCCATCATTTATTTGCTTGCCCTCATGGAAGTCTGGGCGCTCATCATTGGAGCTTCAGTACTGCTGGCTTTCGCGCCGCTACCGTGGACCTGGAGCATCTTTCCGGGCTGGGGGCTTAGAGTTCTGGCCTCCTGCGTGAAGACGTTCTTCTTGCTTGCGGTTATTGCGCTCGGAATGACCGAAGCAGGTGGTTGGACTGTTTCTATGGCGACTACGTCGGGAAGCATCCCAGAGAATGTCAGCCTAATGATGCAAGCCGTCGTGGAATCTCTACTGTTCGTCGGCCTCGTCTATTACATCCCACGCCTTATGGCGAGTCTGGTCACCGGCGGCGCCGGGGCCGCAATGATCGCGGGCGAGACCATCCTTGCCGGGATCGCCGGCGAGGGTGCCAGCCAGGCGGCGAGTACCGGCAAAGCAATCGGTGGCGCAGCTGCCGCCGCCGGCAGCGCAGCGGCGAAAGCCGCCGCTGACGGCGCCGTCAAGGCCATGAGCAAACTGCAAGCGATGTTGATGAGGTAACGACCATGACCAATGTACGGTTCGAAGATCGCCTGCTGCGGACTATCAACCGGCGGCTCTGCTACTTCGGTCTTACCGCCTCCGCCGTCATCATCGGCCTCACCATCGCCGTAACCATCCTGGCGCTCAAGCGCGTACCGCCTTACGTGGTCGCGCTCGATCAGGGACGCATCGTCGGCTACGCCCACATTTTCACTGCCAACGACGAAATCGCCCCGATGGTTATCGAGAACCAGCTGCGGCAGTTCATCTACGACGCGCGCACCGTCACCGGTAATGACGCGATGCAGGACCACAATATCCACGCGGTCTACGCGATCGCGCGCGGCCAGGCCTACCAGTACCTCGACGCTTACTACCACGCGGCGCCCGCTAACGATCCGATACAGCTCGGGCAGCGCGGCGATTGGCGCGAAGTAAAGATCATCCGCTGCATGCAGGAGCCGGAGCCCAACACCTACCGGATCGAATGGAGCGAGACCTACCACCCACATAACGGCCCGGCGAGCACGAGCAACATGGCGGCGATCGTACAGGTCGCGATCGCCGCACCCGACGCCACCAACGACCTTAACCCGATCGGCCTCTATGTCGTGAATATCGATTTGCAGGAGGGCAGATGATGAAAGCGTTTTTCAAATGCGCAGCGTCGAGCGTCCTCATTCTCGCGGGCTGCGCTAACCTGCAGCCACCACCACTGCCGTTGACCCCGGCCAATCTCGCGGCGGTGACGCTGCCGCCGATCAACGTGCCGCCGGACCCGCTCGAGGCGCTGCCGCGGGCCGTGCGCGAGGCGTACCTCAAGAAGAGCGATAAGCCGGTCCAGAGCGGTTTCGCGACCTTCTATCCCTATCGACAGTACGAGGAGCCGACCGTCCACTGCGCGCCGGGTCGGATCACCGAGATCGTGCTCGCCGGTGACGAGAAGATTACCTCCGCCACGGTCGGCGACAGCGTGCGCTGGATGGTGGTCCCGGAGCAGAACAAGATTCGGGTCAAAGCCTGTCCGCAGGGTTGTACGATGGGCGTCGGCGCGGCAGCTGCGCAACCCGCGGTCGCCGCCGCGCCGACCGTCTACGCGACCAACCTGATTATCGACAGCGACCGCCGCACCTATCACATCAAGCTGCAGGCCGGGCGGCAGGCGCGTGCGATGGAGAGCTTTGCCTTCTGGTATCCGGAGGATATCGCGGCGACCGAGACGGCGCGCGCGGCAGCGTTGCGCAAGGCCGCGGCGCAGGCCGCCGCCGATCCGCCGGCTCATCTCAACTTTAATTACCGCATCACTGGCCCGAGCGTACCGTGGAAGCCCGTCCAAGCCTTCGACGACGGCTCGCATGAGTACCTGCTCTTTACCAACACCGCCGCGCTCGAGTCCGACATGCCGTCGCTCTACGTCGGGCAAGGCCAGTCGCAGGAGTTGGTCAACTATCAGGTCCGCCAGAACTACTACATCGTGGACCGGCTCTACGGCGATGCCGCACTGACCCAGGGTACCGGCAGTGATCGTCAGACGGTCCGCATCGAAGCCATGGAGGAGCGCTGATGGACGCCTACAAGGACAACCCCCGGCCACCGGGTCCGGGGCGCGCGTGGATGCTGGCGACGTTCGCGATGCTGCTCGGTCTCGGCGGCGGCCTCTATCTGACGGCGGAAAGGCCCAAGCCGAAATACAGTGAGGGCGACTTCCGACAGCCGCCCGGAGCCGGAGCGTGGGCGGACAAGGAGGCACAAGCGGTCCCCATCGCAACGGTCGTCGCGGCCGTGCCGAGTCCGGTGGTCGCGCCGCGGGTCACCACCTTCAACGCCCCGGTGCAGCAATACCGATCGGCGGCGTTGCCGTGCACGGCCTGTGAGGAACGCCAGCGCTTGCTCGCCGCGGCCCAAGGGTCGGCGATGACCGTGCCGATCACCGGCGCGAACACGCTTGACCTCAACCAGACGCCGACGACGATCGCAGCCCGCCCCGCGCCGTCGCACGCGGTGCTGGCCAACTCGTGGATCTACGCGGTGCTCGAAACCGGGATCAAATCGGATCAACCCGGCGACGTGATCGCGCGCGTCAGTCAGGACGTGCGCGACACCGTGACCCAGACCGAAGTGCTGATCCCGCAGGGCTCCAAGCTCCACGGCGTGGTGAGCCAGGCGCCTGGCCTCAACCTCAACACCACCAGCGTCACGGTCAATTGGGACTCGCTGCAGCTCCCCAACGGCGCTGAGATCGCGCTGCCCAGGCTGCCGAGCGCAAACACCGAGGGCTATCCCGGTCTCAGCGACAAGGTAGACCGGCATGTTGCGCAGACTTGGCTGCCCTCCATCCTCGTCAGCGCCATCACCGCCGGTTCGATGCTCGCGACGACCTCGACCTACGGCAGTGCGCAAGGCTACTCGGCGACCAGCCAGGCGCTGGGCCAGTTCGGCAGCAGTCTTGGCGGCCAGTCGATCGGCAACCTCGGGATGATGTTCCAGCAACTCCGGCCCAGCATCGAGATTCGCAAGGGCACCATCTTCCGCGTGCTGGTCACGCGCGACCTGCGCTTCGACCAGCCCTACATCGAGGCCGGGCGATGAAGCTGACCCTGACGCGTCTGACCCTGATCGCGACCGCTATCGCGATCGTCGGCACCGCCAATCGCTTCGCGGGACCGATGGTGAACCTGACCCACTCCGAGCCGACCGGCATCTACTTGCGGCTGCCGGGCAGGCCGGAGCACGGCGGCATGGTGGCGCTGCGGCCCCTGATGAAGCACGTCGTCGCCGTCCCCGGCGACGTGGTCACGGTTACCGCGCAGGGCACTTACGTCAACGGGCAGTTCTTCCCGCATAGCGCCGTCCCTACCACCGCCAAGGGCTATCAGCCGTTTCGGTTCGGCACCTACACCTTGCAGGCGGGGCAATACTGGCTGCTCGGCACGAGTCCCGACAGCTGGGACAGCCGCTACATCGGTCCGGTCCCCGTCGATCTTATCGAGAGCACCATCCGGCCCGTGTGGACGGCCCGCAACGGCTACACGGCTGCGACTCGTCCGTGAAGGCACATCAATCGCGTTTAGGAGGAACCCATGAAGATCAATCTCAAACACTCACTGGGCAAGTGCGGCCAGCACAACATTCGTCTCCCGCTTGCGCTCAAGCAACGGCTCGACAAGTCCCGCGCGTTCGCCGAAGAGCTCGGCGTTGACTTCACGGCAACCGAGATCGACAACCTCGACCAATTTGAGACCGAACTCGCGGAGCGACTAACAGCGATCGCGGCGGAACGCGCAGGGGAAGCGAAGCCGTCCGGGCCACGCCCTGTGAATGGGATCGTCCGGACCAACGGCAACGGGTCAGATCATGACTAGCCCACTACAATCGCGCTGTTCTGCTAACCATGTCGTAGCAAGTTGCTACGCGCACGCTACGGATCTTCTAGCAAAACTACTCTTCGCGACCATCGTTCCAGCCCCACAGCGTGGAGAATGCGGGCTATCTGCAGCAGCGGATTGGGCTCGTCGGGCAAGGCCCGATTTGCCGATCATACCGTACTCATCCCTCTGGGAATGAAACTCGAAAATCGCAGAGCGTAAGTCACAAGCCGCAGAATAAAGGCAGTCGCAGAAAGCACTAAACCGCATGAGCTGAGGAAAGTAGTACAATGCGTTTTCGCAACTCCGCCGCCGCCGAATTTCAGAGTATCCAGACCCGTGCCCGGATGGGCGCGGCGCTGTGGTCCCGCGCTGCCCGCTGGGTCGTTTATGTATGGGTCGCGCTTACGGTTGGGGTCATCTGGTATCGGGTCGGACTCTACCGGCCGTGGCTGCATCACCGCTTCTTTGGCCGCTGGATCCTGTGCGGCATCGTCAACGACACGCCATTGCTGAACCACTTCGCACCGAGACTCAAAGTGCCCGCGAACGGGCTCTGGTACCTGCTCCCGGACTTCACCGCGTGGCTCAACGGCAACACGATGTATGGCGACAGTTTCTACGCCTGGTACTGGCACATGGCGACCGGGTTGGGGGGCTACTACGGCCTCGGCACCGATCTGTTTCCCCTGAGTATCGTCGCCGGCGTGATTGTCTGGCGGGTCAACCGCGAGCCGGATGGCAAGGCGCATTTGCGCGGGCTGCGGCTGCTGACGCCCCGGCAGCACAACCGGGCGGTGCGTCCCTATCTCAGGCGCGTGATCGCTCGCGTCCGGAACCCGTCGGCGTCGATCGGGATCAAGCTGGGGGCGAGCGTTATCCCGGCGAGCAAGGAGTGCGAGCATATCCTGATCACCGGGTCGCCGGGATCGGGGAAGACGACGGCCATGCGACACCTCCTGCAGCAGGTCGAGCGCCGCCATGAGCAGGCGATCGTGATCGATCCCGAGGCCGAATTCGTCCAGGAATTTTATAAAGAAGAACGCGGCGATGTGATCCTCAATCCGCTCGACGAACGGTGTCCCTTCTGGTCGCCGTGGCTCGAAATCCGTGACGATAGCTACGTGATGGACGCCGAGGCGCTGGCCGCGTCGCTGGTCCGCGTACCGGCGCGGACGGCGAACGAAATGTTCTTCCGCGATTCGGGCCGGACGCTGGCGACGAGCATCTTCGAGGTGCTGGCCGATGACCAGGACCTGCAGCTGCTGGCCGATTTTCTGGCGCTGCCGCGCGATCAACTGCACGCTCGGCTGGTCGGCACCCGCGCCTATGCGATCATCGATCCGCAGGCCCACGACCAGGGCGCCGGGATTGTCGCGACGGTCGCGAACGCGCTCAAGGCCTGCTACCACCTGCCGCCGCTGGAGCAAACGACGCGAAGCTGGAGCGCGCGCGCATGGGCGGCGCAGCCGCGCGGCTGGGTCTTCCTGCCCTGCAAGGAAGACCTCCGCGACGCGATCGAGCCGCTGCAGGGCCTCTGGCTCGACACGCTGGTGCGCTGGCTGATGAGCGCGCCAATCGGCAGCGCACAGGTCTGGATCATTGCCGACGAATTGCCCGCGCTGGGCTATCAGCCACAGATCGAAAAGCTGGTCACGCGCGGACGCAAGCGCGGCCTCGCCGTCGTGATCGGCTTTCAGAATGTGGCGCAGACGCGGGCGATCTATGGTCGCGACGGAGCCATCACCCTGACCAGCTCGCCGACCACCAAGCTGATCATGCGCTCGGACGAACCGGAGACCGCCCGCTGGGCTTCCGATCTGATCGGCTCACACGAAACCGAGCGGTTGCAGATGACCCAGCTCGCCGGGCTCTCGACTTATCGCGAGGGCGTCAACCTGAGTCCGCACCGCAGCGTCGAGCACCTGGTCCTGCCGGCCGAAATTCAGCAGTTGCGGCCCTTTCATGGCTATCTCTGCATCGCCGGCGAGCACCGCACAACGCTGCGCATTCCCGAGCTCCACCTGACCCGGCGGCATCCCGATTTTATCCCACGCGCCCGCACGCCGGTACGGCGGGCCAAGCCGCTGGTGGTCAAAGCCGACGATAAAGAGACCGGGAGGAGGGCACTCCAACTATTCGGACGCGGGCACGGACCGGGGGAGGCCGAGGCCTAGTCATGGTCAGTTTTTCGGACGGCGCGATGACGATCGAACAGGCTGTGTCTTATTACCGCGTCCATTACAGCGCGGCGGGCTATTACGCCGGGACCGAGCAGGGCATCATCGGCCGGGCGGTCGGGCGGGGCGCGCAAGCGCTCGGGCTGGGTGAGGTGACCGCTGACCAATTCAACGCGGTGTTGCGCGGCCAGGACCCGACCACGCAAGCCGCGTTACGGATCAAAGCTTCGCATGGCGATACCGAACGGGCTGGTTGGGATTGCACGATTTCGCCGCCGAAATCCATCAGCATTCAGGCCCTCGTGTGCGGCGACGAAGGGTTGCTGCAGGCGGACCGCGAAGCCGCGCTCTACGCCATCCGTGAAGCCGAAGCATGCGCGCTGGCCCGCCGGCACGGCGGCAAGGAGTGGGTGGAGACCGGCAACATTGTCGCGTTCATGTTCGAGCACCATGATTCGCGCGAATCGGTGCATGGCGCGCACGGCCCGATGCCGCAGCTCCACCATCACTTCTTCATTGCGAACATGACCCGGCTCGCCAACGGCGAGTGGCGCAGCCTCGACCCGCAACAGATTTACAAGGCGCGGCGGTTCATCGATGCGGTCTACATGACCGAACTGGCGCAACGGGTTGAGCAACTCGGCTACGCGATCGTGCGCCAGCCGGAAGGTTCCTTCGAACTGGCGGGCTACACCCGCCAGCAGATCCAGGCCTTCTCGGAACGCGCGACGGATATCGAAGAGACCAAGACTGCGCGCGGCATCACGCATTCGAGCTCGGCGCGCGCCATTGTCATCGAGACCCGCAAACCCAAGCGGGATTATGATCCCGCAGTGCTGCGGGCAGAGCGTGAAGCGCTCGCGCGAGAGCAGGGGATCGACCTCACGTATCGGCCCCCATTCCCTCAGCTGAAGCCAACTGCGCTCACCATCAATCCCAGCGCTGCGGAGGCCCGGCAAGCACTGGACTTCGCCGAGCGCCATCTCGGCGCGCGCTACGCGGTTATCGACTATCGCGATCTGGTGACCGCCGCCCTCCGGCATAGCGTCGGGGCGACGGATCTGAACCATGTTGGCGCCGAAATCAAGACGCGTCAGAAGGCGGGCCAGCTGATCGCGGAGGGACACTCCTATCTGCATCCTTTGGACAACTACACCACCCCGCGCATGGTTCGTCTCGGGGACGAAAACCTCCAGCTGGTTTATGAGCGGATGCTCACCAGTCGGCCGATTAGCGGGATCATGGTGCGCAGCGCGGTCGACGGCAGTATCGATGTCGCCGGTACTGATCGGGTGCGCGCATGGGCGGTCCAGCGCAACCTGTTACCGGATCAAGCCGAGGCGGCGGTCTTTACCCTGACCGCACCCAGATGGGCGAGTGCGATCGAAGGACTGGCCGGGACCGCCAAGACCACGCTGGTCGGCGCGATCCGTGAATATGTCGAGGCGGAGGGCTGGACGGTGCGCGGTTTCGGTACGACCACCGGCAGCGCGAAGGCTCTGCAGAACGCCGGCGTCAACGCCCAGACCATCGCCAAGCTGCTGGCGAGTGCCTTGCCCGCCAAAACCACGCGCGAGCTCTGGGTCGTCGATGAGTCGAGCCTGCTGGCGACCGTGCCCACTAACGAATTACTGAAAGTCGCGCTCGCGCGCGGCGTCGAGCGACTGATCTTCGTTGGTGACCAGAAGCAGCACCTTGCCATCGAAGCCGGCTCGCCGGTACGGCAGTTTCTCGCCGATAATCTGGCGGTCGCCCAGCTGACCACCATTCGCCGCCAGCAAGACCCGAAATTACGCCGCGCCGTGGAACTCGCCGCCAACGGCGAGACCAGCCAAGCCCTGGAACTGCTGACGGAGCAAAAGCGCATCACGGCGATTCCGGATGTAGCGGCACGGTACGCGCGTATCGCCGAGGACTATCTGGACGCCTATGAGGCGGGGCAACGCTGTCTGGTGGTGTCTCCCGGCAACGACGAACGCCATGCACTGAATGAAGCAATTCGCACCACTCTCCGGACGCATGGGCACGTCGGCAAGGAGACTCACGAGCACCAGATCCTGATCAATCGCGACCTGACGCCCGCGCAGCTGCAGAACCCGCTCAGCTACCACGAAAACGATGTGATCTACTTCGTGCGCGGCAGCCGGCACCAGGGCATCCCGAAGCACACCTATTTCACGGTCGCCGCGATCCATGAGCATGCACTTACGCTCCGCGCGCCTAACGGTTCTGAAGTCCGCTTCGATCCCAACCGCTGGAAGGGCTTACGGGTCTATACCAGTGAGACGCGCACCGTCGCGGTGGGCGACCGCATCGAATGGCGCGAGCCCGATAATGCCCATCGCATCGCCAACCACGAGTCTGCCGTGATCAAAAGCCTCAGCGGCCAACACATCGAAGTCAGTTTCGACCACGGGCGGCGCCTCAAGCTGCCGCTGGCGCAGGCCCAACATATCGATCTCGGCTACGCCACCACGAGTCATGCGAGTCAGGGCTCGACGGTTGATCGCGTGCTGATCAATATCGACAGCCACCGCAGTCCTGACCTGGTTAATCAGCGGCAGTTCTACGTCAGTCTCAGCCGCCCGCGTAAGGAGGCCCGCGTCTATACCGACGACGCCGACCGCCTGCGCCGCGCCGTCGCGCGCAAGCAAGACAAGGAACTTGCGCTCGATCTGGTGCAGAAGAAGCGGATCCCGACACGCGGGCAATCCCGCGGGCGCTCAACCTGAGCAAGGGAGGTATCGAACGATGAAGCTCCTCACTCGCAAGGAAGATCCTCATTATCTCTTACGGCCTTCTCACCCTCGTAATCTTCTTCGAAATCCTTGCTCCCGTTGTTTGCGATACCCACGAGGGCGCCCGCTGCGCTGACGCGACCGCCTGTTGGGCGGCCTTGAGTGTGCCCCGCAACCGGCGTACGGCCTGCGGATGGCGTCCGCGCATGGGCGACGGAGCTTGAAGCCGAGGCGCTCCACTGCAAACGCGCCATCGCGTGCGCGAACGCGTCAGAACGCTTGGCACGCTCGCAGCGTTGCGCGCGTCGGCAGCGCAGAAACTTAGGCCAACCCTCTGGCTCGGGTGAGAGGGTTGGCCCTCACAAATGGTTTGGGTGAGAGCGCAGTGACGTTTCAGAGGCCCTGCCGCCAGAGCGGAGGCGGGAGCGGTCAAAGGAGTGAGCGATATGGCAGCAATGGTGATCTGTCCTGAGAGTGCCGTGGCGAAAATCCGACTTGACGATTTCGTGCAGCGCCGAGCGCTGTGAGACCGGGATGCTGGTTTGCAGTTTTTGTCAGGGCCTTGGCCAGGTCAGCGAACACGCGGACAGTCTCTGGCAAAAGGGATGCGAGGTGGGCGCGGCGCGCAAGCAGCAGGGCATGACGCAGCGCGAACAGGCGCTGATTCTTGAGATCAGCCCGCTGGATCTTAACGATGTGGAGTGCGGCCGGCGGGCATTCGAAGACATGCCGCGCGCGCGCCTCGCGAAGGAGTAATCACGATGGAGAACAACTGCGCGAAGTGCGGACGGAAAGTTCGTCCCGACGCGAATTGCGTGCGGGTCCATTTGTGGGGGAGTAACGCAGTATTCGATTGGGCTTGCTTCATCGCACTGCTGAAGTCGCACGGTCCGGAAGCTGCGGAGCGGGCGGCTGGGCCCGGAGACGGCCACGGGGCCGCGGGCGTCAGCGGTAGTCAACGCTGAACGAGCATCCACCAACTAGGTAAGCAGGCTCCGAGCACTTAACCGCGGAGCCAGCAGGAGGAAAGTACCATGTCTCTGAATCGGGCGATGCTGATTGGGTACGTCGGCCAAGACCTCGAGGATTTGCGCTATCTACCCAGTGGTGGGCAGCCGGTCGCGAGCTTTTCGGTCGCGACGGATGAGAGCTTTACCGACAAGAACGGGGCGAAACAGGAGCGCTTAAAATCCACCGTGGGCAACTACATGCGGGTTCAAGCCCCGCCCTCGGTACCAAAAAACTCCCGACAGTGATTGGGTTTTTAGCTAAGCTCACTTGGGCTGTCAAGTCCCCCGCGCCGAAAATCGCCTAGACTTTGGCTGAACTTTGGCTGTTTACCGAAAACTGCGCGCCTACATCGTCAGAACATGTTGGACAAGTGGGTGTCCGAATAAGACAGCCGTTCCGTTCCTCAATCACGCCTTTCTGTCCAACTTGTGCTGACGGGGAACACCGCGCCAGAACCAAAAGGGCAGCGCGGCGGATATTCAGGATTTCCGCAGAACGCGGCTGGCCAGCTTCAAACGACCCGAGACAATCGAGTTCCTCGACGCGCTGCCGAAGAATGCATTGGGCAAAATCCTGCGCAAGGAGCCGCATGCGCAAAACCAGGCGCCAGGCTGACGCGCGCCGCCAAGACGAGGGCGCGTATCGTAGCGACAGTTAACCGAGTGTCGGGCGGCAACTGAGAGCAAGCCAGCGGCAACGCAGAGAGATCCTGCGATGTTCACAAGCAGACTCACCGCCCGTTCTTCGCCTACCTGATTATTAATGTGGGCCGACGCAAGGAAGCCGAAAATACTAGTCTGGTAGAGTTGATTTCGTCAATCCGGCGTGGCCCCTTTTGATAGTCTGATTTGGCCACACCGCACGGGGGTTAAATAACCTGTATCCGCCGCCGCCTTGAGGCGGGGGCGGCGCGGTAATCAGGGTTTCTTGCGTTTTTCGAGGTCCTCCTGAAACGATAAGATTCCGTGCCAGTCTCGATGATCGTGGCGCGGTCCGTAATGCGGTCGATCAGCGCCTTGCAGAGCCGGGCGTTGGGAATCACCGAGGTCCATTCC
>JBKQPD010000164.1:0-7520 GCA_052145175.1 Binataceae bacterium (SeqCode)
GGAACCGTGCGAATGACCCCGTCCGGCGTGGCGTCGCCGCTTCCCACAGTGCCATTGCGCCAAGCAAGGTGATAAAGACGCCCAGGCGTAT
Organism: Binataceae bacterium (SeqCode); assembly: GCA_052145175.1. Lineage (GTDB taxonomy): Bacteria > Desulfobacterota > Binatia > Binatales > Binataceae > JAJPHI01. Next base: position 92 of record JBKQPD010000164.1, read on the forward strand.
GCCGGCTTCGTGCGTCAGTATCGTTGACTCTTGGCCAAACATTCGGGTCTGCCAGTAGAGTATTCCGCAACCGCGTGATCGAGCGTCGGGGATGTTCGGTTCCTACTCGGCCGCCCCTGGAGCTACGCACGCTAACCGAAGAGCTTTTTGGCGGTCGCGGTCAGCTCGGCGCGAAAGTCTGGATGCGCAACGGCGATCAACTCGTGCGCGCGCTCGCGCTGTGACTTGCCCTTGAGCGTCGCGATGCCATACTCGGTGACCACATAATGGACGAACGTGCGCGGCAGGGTGCAGATCGTTCCCGGCGCGAGCGCCGGCACGATACGCGATAGCCGCTGCCCCTTCACTGTCGCGGCCGACGGCAACACGATTATCGACTTGCCGCCCCCCAGCGAACTGCCGATCCCAAAAGCGGTCTGGCCGCCCGTGCCGGTGTACATCTGATGGCCGATCGATTCGCTGCCGACCTGGCCCGTCAGGTCCACCGCCAGGCCGTTGTTGACGGAAATCAACCCCTCTTCACGCGCGATCAGCCGGATATCGTCGGTGAAATTAAAATCATAGAGCTGGAAACCCGGATGGCCGTCGGCGTACGCGAGCTCGGCCCGCGGCGTGGCGACTGCGAACCCGCTCCCAACCACCAGTCCCGGGAAGAGCTTCTTATGTTTCCCGGTGATCACGCCGTCGCGCACCAGCGGCGCGGTGCCCCACGGAATGATCTCGGTCTGCATCCCGAGTTCATGATGGTTGCGGAGGTGCCCCATGAGCATTCCGGAGGTCGAGCCGACACCGACCTGGAGGGTCGCCCGATCGGGGATAAGCTCACGCGCGACGGTGGCGCAAATCGTGCCCACGACCCGCCGCTCCTCTTCGCTCGCGGGTGGCGGCACCGGCAATCGCGGGGCGTCGGGCGCGCGGTCGACGAACCAGTGGATCGCCGAGATATGCATCGAATTGTCGCCGCCGATCCGCACGAGGTCCGGCACAACCTCCGCAATCACCAGCTCGGCACGCTGGGACAACAGCTTCGACATGATTTGGAGGTCGCCGAAGTTGACGTAACCGTGCGCGTCGGGCGGCGAGACCGTCATCAGATAGACGTTGAAATCGTCAAGTCCGGGCGGCAGCACCCCGGCGCGGTAGTAGGAGAGCGGGACGAACTCGCCGCGGTTCGCCGCAAAAACCGCTCGATCAACTGGCGACAGGTAGAACGACTCGAAGCGAAAGCGCTCGCCCAGCCCCGGCAGGTCCCAGCTAAAGAGCGACGCGCTGTTGTTGAGCACGACGTGATCCAGTTCCATCAGCCGGCCGGCCAGTGCCGCACAGATGGTAAAGGGCGTGGCCTGGGCGATCGAGAGCGTGATCCGATCGCCCGACTTGATATGCCCGACGGCCTCGTCGGCCGCGACGAGTTTGCCACCCAATTGTGCGCGCCAATCAGAGGCCACACCTGTCTTTATCGCCGATGCCATCGTCTTACGCCCTGCCCAATGCTTTGGCGCGACGCTAGCAGATGTCGGGCGAAAGCGGTAACCCGGCGGCCGGGCGCTTGACTGTGCGGACATGAAACGAAATGCTGCTTGGACGCGGAGAGGTTTGAGAGCCCGGTTTAATCAGCGTGACTCGAAATCACGTGTCCCCTTGTGGGACCGGGGGTTCGAATCCCCCCCTCTCCGCCACCCGGTCGCGCAATCAGAGAATTGAACCGAGTAGAGCGGGTTTTGCCCGCGTGGACGCGAGAATCTGCGAGTCTTGTGCGACCGGAGAGCGCGCGGTTACGGCGATCGGGCTCGCAAATTGGCGATTTCTCTCCCGGGCGAAGTTTGGCGGTGTCACGTCGAAAGTAGGTGTAAGCGGGACCGCAGACAACCAAGAGGAAGATTCCCTAGAACGCGGTGGCACCCAGGCCGAGCACTTTTTCCTGCTCAGCCCAAGCCAACGGGAGCTTAATTCGGCGCGTGAGACTCTCGGCGGTGAGGTCCAAAGGCTGGCGCCCGGCGCAGATAGCTTCAACCACGGACGGCGCGAGAAACGCGAGCGTCTTGCGTAGCTATCGTGCACACCCTCGCGTTGCGCAATTGCGGCGGTGTCCTGCGCACGGTTGCACGCGAGCTCGGCGAACCAACGCCGCCCCCGGCCGATGGCTTTAATGAGCGTGGGTTCAAACCGCGGCCTGGCAGCCGTCTCGCCTGCCATAATGATGCGCAGCTCAACGCCGCGGCGTCTGAGCTGCATCGCCACCGACCGCTTCATTTTCAAGGCCCCGCACTTGTCGTTGCTGAACTGATGGTTGACCAGCGGCGCGAGGTTCAGCGTTAGCTGAAGTTCGTTCAGGCCTAAATCGACCCGATCAATCAACGCAGCGGTGTTTACGACATGCTCCCCTTCGGTTTCGAGGCGCATGCGGTAGGCGTGAATCGATTGCAGCGCGCGGACGAGATTCTCTGCTGAAAAGCCCGCCCCCATCGTGCAGCATCGTCCCGATCGCAGAATCGTCCTTCAGTATCTGCGCAGTGCCGACGATCACTGCCCGCTCGATTCCCGGTGCGGCGAGCCGCCAACCCTCCTCGGTCCTGCCGCCGGTGCCTTTATTTCGCGAGACGTAGTACCGATAGCGGTGCCGAGCTTTAGTCGTGCCGGAGACGTAGAGGGGCTGGCCGGCTTCTACTTCGTCCATACGTCAGCTCGCGAAGGCGTTGAGGCGGTCGTCGAGGCACGGGGACACGGCCGGCCAGTCTATGCTGAAACCCTTCATCAGTACGCGCTGTTCACCGCCGACGACTACAAGCAGCCGCGCGGTTTTTGCCATCATACCTACCCCTCGCTGAAGTATCACGATGATCACAAGGCACTCTGGCAGGGACTCGTCGATGACGGGGTCTCTACGATGGCGACTGACGAGTTTCCGACGACGTTGGAACACAAGCTTCTGGGCAAGCGCATCGACAACGTTACCGGCGGAAATCTCGGCGCCGAGGCGCGTATGGGCATCACGTATACGGAAGGTGTCGTGAGACGCGGCATGTCGTTGCAACGCTTCGCTGAGGTGACTTCGACCAATGCGGCTCGAATTCTCGGTCTTTATCCGCCCAAAGGCGTTATCGCGGCCGGCAGCGATGCGGACATCGCTTTAGTCGATCCCTCCATTAAGAAGATCCTAACGCGTGACGATTTCCACGTTAGCGATTACAGCCCGTGGGAGGGCTGGTCGGTGGAAGGATGGCCGACCACCACCATCTTGCGCGGCAAGGTCATCGTGGAAAACGGCCAGTTGTCGGGGATGTCAGTAATCGTGTGAATCTCCCCCAGTAATTGTCGTTTGAAACTCCCCCACCTGAGCCAGGAGGAGGAGAACATGGACGAGCGATTGGAAGGAGTAGCTTTTCCGCTGACAGCCGAAGCGGTTCTGGCGGAGGGGCAGATGGTGCGCGCAGACCTGGTGCAGGAGATGGTGGCGCGGCGGGAACGCGGCGAAAGCACGCGACAGATCGCGGGAGTTGGCGGTGGATCGGAAGACCGTACGCCGCTGGTTGCGGCTCGGCGGCTGGCAACGGCGGCAGGGTGGCGCGCGACCGCGGGCGCTGGATCCGTACCTGCCGTTCATCGAGCGGCGCGGCCCGGAAGTGAGTTGGAATGGCGTGGTGCTGTACCGGGAACTGGTGGGCCTGGGCTTCACCGGTGGCTATCAGCAGGTGCAGCGTCTGTTAAAGCCGCGGCGTGATCGGCGGCATTGGGCGGAAGTCGCGACGGTGCGGTTTGAGACCGCGCCGGGCGAACAGGCGCAAGTCGATTATGGCCAGCTGCAGGTCTGGATCGGCGAGCAACGGGAGACGGTTCACCTGTTCGTGTTCACGCTGGGCTATTCACGACGCTTGTTTACCCGCGGGTATCGCAACGAGCGACTGGCCACGTTGCTCGACGGTCATGAGCGTGCGTTTCGCCATTTTGGCGGCGTGACCCTCAGCTGTCTTTACGATAATCCGCGCACGTTAGTCTTGGGCCGCCGCGAGCACAAAGTGCTGTGGCATCTGCTGTTCGAGGACTTCGCCCGCTACTACGGTTTCACGCCGCGGGCCTGCCAGCCCTATCGGGCGCGGACCAAGGGCAAGGTCGAGAGCGGCGTGAAGTACGTCAAACGCAACGCCCTGGCGGGCCGGCGTTTCACCTCGTGGGAGGAACTCAACGCCTGGCTCGAACGCTGGAGCGCCGAAGTCGCCGACCAGCGGATTCACGGCACCACGCACGAGCGGCCGAGCGAACGCTTCGCTGGCGAGCACTTGACGCCGCTGGGCGCCCGGCCGCCGTATCGTTACGAACGGGTGCGGCTGCGGTGCGTGGCTAATGACGCCCTGGTCGCCATCGGCGCCGCGCGCTACTCGGTGCCGGTCGAGTACGTCGGACTGATCGTCAGTGTTCACGAAAGCTCCGGCCATTACGAGATCTTCCACCAGGAGCGCCTGGTCGCGCGTCATCCGAAGGCCCCGCGCCACAGCGTACGGATGGAGCCCGCGCATTACGCCGGACTGTTGCGCATCGCGCAGCAGTCCGGACCACCGGCACCGCCGCGTTTCGATCCGCACTTCGGCCCGCGCGGCGAAGTGATGGTACGTGATCTGGCGCTCTACGAGGCCGCCAGCCAAAACGCAGGAGGTGGCGTGCCATGAGTACCCCGCAACTCGAACGCCTGCGCGAACACTGTCATCAGCTGCGGCTCTATCAGGTCGAGCACGAACTCACCGCCCGTCTGGAGCAGGCCGCCAAGAAAGAAGTGTCCTACGCCGACTTCCTTGACGAACTGCTGGCGCTCGAGGTCGGGTCGAAAACCCAGAAGCATCACCAGATGCGCATCGCGATGGCGCGTTTTCCGTTCCAGAAGACGCTTGAGAGTTTCGACTTCAAGTTCCAGCCTTCGATCGATGCCAAGCAAATCCGCGAACTCGGGACCGGCCGCTACATCCAGGGCGGCGACAACTTATTATTGCTCGGTCCGCCGGGAGTGGGGAAAAGCCATTTAGCGATCGCCCTCGGCATGAAGGCCTGCGAGCAGGGCGTGCGGACGCTGTTCAGTAGTGCGACCGCGCTGATCGCCACGCTCGGCAAGGCCCTGGTCGAAGGCCGGCTGGACGAACGGCTGAAGATCCTCAGCCAGCCGAGCTTTTGATCATCGACGAGATTGGCTATCTGCCGATCGACCGCCAGGGCGCCAACCTGTTCTTCCAGCTGGTCTCGCGCCGCTACGAGCGCGGCTCGGTCATCATCACCAGCAACCAGAGCCTCGGCGCCTGGGGCGAGGTCTTCGGCGACACCGTGATCGCCAGCGCCATCCTCGACCGCCTGCTCCATCATTCGATCACGATCAATATCAAAGGCGAAAGCTTCCGCCTCAAGGAAAAACTCAAAGCCGGCCTGCTCAAGGCCAAACTCGACGGTCCGGCCAACGGAACCTGCGAGCTGCTACACGGAGCGGCGAGGGGGAAATCCCCCTCGCTACTCCCCCAACAGAATCACACCAGGTGGGGGAGTTTCACATGATAAATGTGGGTGACTTTCAGATGATTATTGACAGGGGAAGCTTGGCGATGGACACCTGGTACTGCGCAAGATTGATCCGGTAGTGCTTCGTCGTCCAGCGAGCTAAGCGCCGAATCGCGCTCCATGTCGGCGAACGCGCGGAATGTGCTATACGGCGAGAAGCGAAGAAGAAATTTGCCGATTCGGCAGAGAGGGAGGGCCATATGCCTAATGTGAAACCCCTGCTCGATGGTCTGGTATTTGCCGAAGGCCCGCGCTGGCATAACGGCAAGCTCTGGTTCTCGGATATGCAGGGCCTCAAGGTTATGAACGTTGACCTGGATGGTCGCGCCGAGACCATAGCCGAAGTTCCGAACTGGCCCTCCGGACTTGGCTGGTTACCCGACGGCAGATTGCTGATCGTTTCGATGACCGATCGTAAGCTTTTGCGCCTCGATCCGGACGGGCTCAAACTTCACGCCGATCTCTTCAAACTTGCCTCCTTCCACTGCAACGATATGGTCGTCGACGGTAAGGGGAACGCTTACGTCGGCAACTTCGGCTACGACATCATGGGGCACGCGACTCCTAAGGGTGCCGAGGTCGTTCTGGTCACGCCTGAGGGCGCGGCCCGCGTCGTCGCTACGGGTTTGCAATGTCCTAACGGTTCAGTTGTCACTGCCGACGGCAAAACGCTCATTGTGGGTGAGTCGATGGGCCGCAAAATGACCGCATTCGATATTAAGCCGGACGGCGCGCTGGCCAACCAGCGCGTTTGGGCCGAAGTTGACGAAGGGGTAGTGCCGGACGGTTGCGCGCTCGACGCGGAGGGCGCTATCTGGCTGGCGGCACCGATGACTAACGAATTGCTGCGCTTGCATGAGGGCGGGCGGATCAGCGAGCGGGTCAAGTTTCCGCGTCCGGTAATCGCCTGCGCACTCGGTGGCGTCGGTCGTCGCACCCTCTTCGTGATTAGCTCAGACAGCATCGATTTCGAGGAATGCCGCGCCAAGCGACCGTCACGTATCGAAACGATGGAAGTCGCGGTTCCTGGTGTAGGCTGGCCCTAGAGATGATTGGTGTCTCGACGCTCCCATCGACTCGGTCTCAAGCGTTGAAGTCACTGATAGGTTCTCCGGAGCCTTGTTGAAAGAAACGAAGCGAAACTTTCAGGCGGCCACTCTTCGTCTGAACGATGGTGACAGGAGATCGCATATGCCGAACAAAGATTTTGAAGTGCGACAGTTGCTCAAAGCGTATCGCAAAGGGATCATCTCGGAAGAACTCTTTGCCCAGCAAATGGATCAGCTGGCGGAGAACACCGACGATGCCACGACTGTTCCGAATGTCTTTGCGCATCGTGGCGACGGAGCGAAGCTGACGCAGCAAAGCTTGGGCAAGACTCCCCAATCTGAATCCATGGTCTTTACAATTCCGCCCGGATTCAGCAATGACCGCGAGAATACTCATAAGGGCGATCAGCTCATCTATGTCATCGAGGGTCACGCGACCTGTCGGGTCTCGGGCAAGGAGTGCGAGATCAAGACTGGCGATTTCGTCACGATTCCGGCCGGGGCATCGCACACCCTCCGTACCGGGGCTGATCGGTTGTTCGCCTTGACGGTGTTTGCACCGCCGGAAGCCCACTAGAGGGCGTTCCGCGCAGACAGGCGGGCACTGCTGTAATCTCCTCAGGTTAATCAGCGCCCAATTTGCTAGGAGGTATCCGCATGTCGCGCTCTCGCAGATTCAAATAGTGCGACAAGGAGATTGGCGCGGTGCTATAATCATGCCAAAGAAGGAAACAGCGCGATGAAGAGGCTGATCGCAATAACCCAAGCCTGACGCTCCCATGCTTGAACGCGCCTCCATGACGAAATGCGTACGGCTTCTCGCGACGCTGTCCACGCTTCTCCCT
>JBKQPD010000165.1:0-7314 GCA_052145175.1 Binataceae bacterium (SeqCode)
GCCGAGCCGTCACTACGGCTCGGCCCCTGTCGTTATGCAAGCTCGAGTGCTGGACCTTTGTTCAGTCGTTTTCCCCGATTACGTTCCACTCGGTCGTGAGAATCCAGTTCGTACCATCGTCGGTGATAGAACCGCGGATTGCACCAGCTTTGATTTCGAGGTCCAACTGAGCTTGCACATCCGGCTTCTGAGAGGTCGCTTTGGGAAAAGTCTCTTTCGTGGTGAAGGTTGCAGGCATGTCTTCCTCCGTTGCTAAAACTCGATTTTGTGAACGAAAAATCAGCGGGATCGTCCTTCGCTGCTTCGCGAATTAGGGCTGTTGTTGCGCCGTATCGAGATTGTCAGACCACTGCTTAGTCGTTGCTGCATCTCTGTTGTCCAAAGCGGCCCATCCCGACAAGACCCTCTTTGCGTTCTTAGCATTGGTCAGCCGGGTCCCTTTAGGATCCATTTTGTTTACAAATTCCTTAATCGCAGCACTTCTGCCTGCGAGGTTAGGTTCCATCGCTTTGGCAAGCAAAAGGGCTTGTGCGTCCGTCAAGCTCTGAATTCGCGAGACGATGGTCTCAGCCGGAGCAACGTTCTGAACGAATTCGGGGCTTCTTATCCCAAGGTCGATATCTGCTTGCTAGGTCTGGATGCCAGCGTTCTGGATAATTCCACTAACTGCACCCGGTAGTGTCCCGGCAACGTAGTAGGTGTCGAGATCGGCCAACCCTTGTTCGAGCGGATAGTCATCGGTCGATTTCGCAAGGCCCGTTCGAATTATGACGAGAGCACTCTTCCGGCCGGCGTCCATCTGGGCAACCAAAGCGGGAAGGGTCTTTTGATAAAACAGATCCGTGTCGATGGCGGTCTTTGTACCGACCACGCCCGTGGCAGCTGCGGCCAAGGCGGATTTGGCCAATTCGCCAGCCCAGACGGTACCGGCAGCGGTTAAACCCAGCGCCGCCATGTCTCCCGTGAGAGACACCATATTATGTTGAGCATAGAGGTCCTTTAGGAACGTGTAATAGTTGAGATCGACTGCCCTACTGCGCGCAAGGATTACCTGATTCCGATAGGATTTCCGAGCGCTCTCGTCGGTGTAAGCGTCATATTTGTCTGTGATTACTTTTAGATCGAAAAAGTTCTCCTTCTGCATAGCACTCAACTCCTCCTTGTTACTGGCGGAGGCCGAGGGGTATCCCGTAAACGAAGCGCAGGATGTCAGCCCCAGACTTGCCAGCATCGAAAACGATACGAAGACGATTGCTCGCGCAACGTCTTTGTTGGGGCTGAGCCGCGAGCCAAACAAAAATTGCCTTTTTGTTCCCATGTTCTTTTTTCTCCCCCTCCTTCACACGGCGTAACAAACGATTGAACGAATTGTTCAATCGCAATGAACAATTCCGGCCGGAAACACCGCAGTCCCTCGTCGCTCTGCAATAGTCGACCGCGGCGGTCTTCTATTGAAGAGCGGCCTCGCGATTGGCCACTGGTCCTGCCATCGCGACCCCGATTACGAATTTACGCAGTAATAAGGTTTTAGGGATGGACGATGCGAGTCGTAGCGCGATTACTATTTTCTGTCAAGAGAAAGTTGACAAGGAGTCATGTTTTGTAACGGAGTGGTTTACATAGACGCGCGTCGAACGGACTTAAGTCCGCACCGGCGTCATCACGCTCCGACCTCGTTTGACGCGACACCTGTTACCAACTGGGGTTTAGAAGCGAGCCGCGCGACTTAGCCGCATGGATGCGCCAATCCTCGCACGCGGTCCGGGGGAAACCGCCGCGACGGCGCGATCGCGGCCCTTGAAGCGGCGGCGGGTATCGTAGTAATCCCAAAGCAGGACGCCCATAATCGAGCGGTACACCAAAAAGGAGCACTCCCATGGCAGTAAATTGTGAAAAAGTGGTCAGCGATCTCTTCGCCGCCTGGACCCGCCTGGATCTGGACGGCATCATGAGCTACTTCGCCGAAGACGGGGTCTGGGACAATGTCCCGATGAGCCCGGCCAAGGGCCGCGCCGCGATCCGCGAGATGACCCACGGCTTCCTGAAGGATACCGACACCTTCAGCGCGGAAATCAAGCGGACCGTCCACGAAGGCAACGTGGTCTTCAACGAGCGCGTCGATACCATCGTGATGAAGAATGGCAAGAAGGCCGCGATTCCGGTGGCCGGGATGTTCGAGATGAACGACGCCGGCAAAATCAAGGTCTGGCGCGACTACTTCGACCTCGCCACCTTCACCAAGCAGCTCGCCTGACAACGGCAACGACCGACCGGCGGGGCGTTGAAACGAACTTCAGCGCCCTGCCGGTTTGACTGATCATTTACAACGACATCGTCAGGAGACAGCGCTTGACCATCAGGGCGAGTCCGCTGAGCGCCGCGGCGAAGGCGGGCGCGTCGGCACGAAGCGCGGCCGTGCTGAACCGGGGCCGAAACTCGTCGAGCAGATCGGCGAGATAGGTCCGCGCCCAGTCCGGTCCGTTTGCGGCCAGAGCCTCGACGCGCGCCAGCATGCCGCGCAGCCCCTCGATATCGGTCATCACAAAATCACCGTCGGGCGTCCGCCCGCAAGGCTCTAGCTAGCACCGGCCGCCACGCATGAAAAGCCCGCTCCGCGTCAAGGGTGGTCCGCGCAGCCTTTAGAAGCGGGGACGCCGCGCCCAGTGGCAATTGTGACCGTGGGAATCACACTGCCAGAACATGCTCGGATTGCTGCGGCTCACCATCCCTTCACCGTTTGGCGGGAGATAACCACCCACCCGGCAATTGACGCCCTGGTTATTACACACCAGGCCGGCGCTGCCGAATTGCCAGCCGTTCGACTCCTGGTACCAGTGTCCGGGCTGCCCTTGATACCACTGATCACCCTGCGCGCCGCGCCATTGCCAGTGATTCTGTTCTTTGTACCAATGCCCGCGCTGCCCCTGATACCACTGATCGGCCAGGACCTTGGGGGCGCTCCCGTGATGCTCCTGATGCATCGGGTGCTGGTCGTTTTGGGCAACCTGGTAGCCGGTTTGGTCAGCCGCCCGAGCGGAGCTCTGAAGCGTAACAGCTCCAGCCAACCAGCCTGCCAGCGCGAGCATCCCCACGGTCGTTATAGTCTTTGCCTTCATACGATCCTCCAACCCACATTTGTCGGCGCAAAAGCTGAGCCAATCGATTATGGGGAAAAGGTCGTCGCGGCGCGACCGGAATCATAAACGGAAACCATGTAAACTCATGACGCCCATCCAACGTCTATAGATCGGTCTCGACGGAATCGTGCATACATTCACCTCAGGAGGTTCAGTCATGAAATTGCGGACATTGGTGGCCGGCGCGGTGGTCGCGGGCTTTCTCGCGGCGGGAGTGCCGACCCTGGTGCATGCCCAGGAGCATCCGGGCATGGGCCGACTACGACGAGCATCACATGTGGCATCCCAGCTCCTGGTGGAATGAGAATCATCCGGATTGGGTCCGGGCCCACCATCCGGAGTGGGCCAAGAACGGCGACTGGGACAAGCACCATCGCTGGCATGAGCGCCAGTGGTGGATCTCCCATCACGAAAAATGGGCACACCAACATCATCCTGAGTGGTTCTAGCATTCAGGCGACCTGCCGGTCGTGAGACCGGCAGGTTAATCAGCCGTTCATGCCGCGACGTGTACCGGCGGATGCTTGCCCGGCCACGGCCGCCGCTCTGCGCTCCGATCGGGACGAGTCAGGCTACGAAGCCTGCATTGATTGCTCGTGACCGCTTTCGCCCAGGCTCTGGAGCAGCAGCCGCTGGTTGCGCAAGACGAATGCGTTACGATCGCGGACCAGGCGGTCGATATAACGCTGGCAGCGGCTCCGCACTTTCGCTGGTGTCCACTTGGCGGGCTTGCCCTCCGCGTAAACGCGCGCGGTCTCCTCGACGATCCGGAACAATAGCTCGTTGGCGGACTTGGTAATCTTGCGCAGCGATTCCTTGTACGCCGCGAGCCCCGGCAGCGGCGGGAACAGCCGCTCCATGATCGCGACCTCGCTGTTCTCGTATTGCAGTTGCGGCGTCAGCGCCTGGATCCCGTGAATCCAGCCCGAGACGTGGACCATCTGATTCAGCGCGTGGAAAAATTCGTCGATCCGGGGATCGAGGAAATCATAGTCGGGATGATTCACGTCGCCGCGCAGCCGCCCCTCGCGCGCGAGTTGATCCTTAATCGGCGTGCCGTCGTAGGGCACCATCCGGCAAAAGGACGCCGGCGCGATCCCGTCGCCCACGATCGACCGCAGGAACCGCAGGTTGGCGTGGACGGAATCGAACGTCGTCGACGGGTCAAACATCATGAAGCCGTATTCGAACAGCAGCCCGAGACTCTTCAGCGTTTCGACCGCGCGGAGGTTCTGCTCGAGCGTGATCTGCTTGTGCAGTGTCGCCAGTCCCTCCTCGCTCCCCGACTCCAGACCCATATAGACAACGAATAATCCCGCGTCGCGCATCCGGGCCAGCAGCTCGGCGTCAACCGCGTCGGCGCGGCAGTTGATCTTCCAGATGACGCGCCCCGGCAATCCGCTACGATGCAATTCGTCGACGAACTCGTTGGCCCAGCGCTTCCACACCGGTCCGTACAGCGGAAAGTCATCGTCCTGAAACAGAAAGACCGAGATTCCGTGCTCGCGATAGAGCAGCGCCATCTCCTCGACGACGCGGGCCGGCTTGCGCGTGCGCACCACCTTGCCGGGCGCCTGCCGGTAGAAAACATGAATCGAGCAGAAGGAGCAGGTCCGGATACACCCGCGGCTGGCGATTATCGGCATCGCGCGCCGGCCCAGGATCATGTTCGGGCGGAGACGCTGCGGATAGGGTAATTCGTCGAGATCGCCGAGCAACGGCCGTAGCGCGCTATGGATTACCTGGTCGCCGTCCTTGTAGACCAGTCCGCGGACGGTATGCCATTCCTCCGCCGTGCTGAGACGATCGGCCAGTTCGAGCAGCGTCATCTCGCCTTCATAGCGGACGATACTGTCCATCGCGGGGACCAGCGCGAAAGTCTGTTCGGTACTGAGACTGGGGAAATGGCCGCCCATCGTGAAATGGCACGTGACGCCATTTTCCCGCAAATAGTCACTCAGCTCGCGGAAGCGATCGACATAGAATTGAAAAATCAGGGAGAACCCGATCACGATCGGGTCGAGCGCCTTGGCCGCGCGCAGAATCTCCACGCGATCCAATTCGAAATCGAAGACCACGACCTTATAGCCATAACGCCGCAGCACCGACGCCAGGTAACCGAGGCCCAGATTCGTCTGCTCCTGAAAACCGATCAGGATGACCGGACGGGTGGTATCGCGCGCCCGCGATGACGGATCTTCACTGCGATGGTTTTCGTGGCCGGCCGACTCTGACATGAGCATTCTCCTTGCCGCGCGGGGTGGTGCTGGCGCAATGAACAAGCGACGTCCCCGTAGCTCGCCGGGGGCAAGCAGCCCGGGGACGCCGCATGGACCGCAAAGGAATTTTCTAGCAGGGTGTTGAAAATGGCCGATCTCGCACGAACGCCGCGGCTCGGTAAACACCCTGCGTAAAAAATGGCTTCGTTCCGCTATCTTCTCGCCCCTACTGGGGAGAGAAAGAGTGAGGGGCGCAGGCGGTGAAATCCTTTTTCAACCGCCTGCTAGGACTTGCTGCGCGCGAGCAGCGCGATCTGGCGGTCGAGCGCATTGCCTTGCGCCGTCAGAACTTCCTTCTCAAACTGGAGCTGAATCGCCACAACTTCGAGCTGGACTTCTTTCGATACGGTGTCGAACCACCACGGCGGGCCCGGATCGTAGATCGGAAACCGTGTGGGTCCGTATTGGAGGACTTCCGCTAGCGCTTCGCGTTTTGGATTCGCCATGTGCAACTCTCCTTGATCGAGTGTGTGACACCGCTGGGCAACGGCTAGCGGCGTTCAGGGGATCAAGGAGCAGCACAGGTCGTGCCGTTCGGCAACGCGCAATGATTACTGGATGTTTTCAGCCGATGCTGGCAAGTTCGCTTGGCACCTCGAGTAGCCAGTCTGCACGAGATGCTTGGCGGAGCATGCTGCCGTAAGCAGCGGGGGGAAGACCTGTCTTGCCAGGTGCCGGGCTATTATGCGATGTAGGTCGCAACCACCGAGCCGGGGGATACCTCATGGCAACCGTCAACGCCCTAAGCGTACCGTTCCAGAAAATCGCGAAACTCCTTTTGCATAATCCGCAACAACTCGTGCCGTTTCTACCCTACGCTCTGCGCGCACAAGTCGACCAGCAACTGAAGGACAAGACCCCACCCGGACCGCCGAGCTTAAGCCTCTCGGTCCCCGGCATTCCGCAGATACTGCAGTTGCTTCCGGGCGCCGGTGCGTTCTTCACCGACCTCGAGGGTATTCTGCAGGACCTGGCAAGGCTGGATTTTCCCGGACTGCTCAAGAACACCTTTGGCCTGATCCCCGATACGATCAGTTTCGTCGGGCAACAACTGGGACTCGGGTTGTCGCTGCTGTCAATTCTGGATGAGGCGGCCGCGGGCAAAGACGGCATCACCAAGGCGGTCACCCAGGGCTACCAGGCCTATTTCTTCGAGGATGGCTACAAGACACTGGAGGGGGCAACCATTTCGCCGCCGGGGAGTTCGACCGCGAATGTAACGAACCCGACCCTGTCGCAGGTCGTCGCGGAGTTGAAACAACAGTTCGCACGCAAGACGGGGGAGCAATATGTGCGCGACCTGATCACCATCGCCGTCGAAGCATCCGGCGACACTATTTTCGACTTGGTGAGCCGCTATAAGGCGATGACCGACCGTAAGGATCCGATCGGCTTACAGGAACAATCGTGGTTCAAAGGATTTGCCAATCTGGCGGAGTCGACGGTTACCTCGGCCGTCGAGGAAGCCGCTCAAGGAGTGTCGGCATTTTCGACGAATGCGATGATCGGGGCTTCGCTGGGAACTTTCGCGGGGGTGGCGGCGCGCAAGGCTACGCAGAATGCGGTTCTCCGCGAGTGGGAGCCTGATCCCGTCGCCGCCAAAGCGTCGTGATGGTAGCCTGAACCTGCATAATGCTGAAGCGCGCCAAATGTCCCCCGGTGTCATCCTGAGAGTTTGTGAATTTTTGCAGAATCGCGGGACGCCTCACCGTGGCGAGCATCGCGAGCGCGGGTGAGGGCATCTGGTTCGGCACAGCGTCCGCGATTCTGCAAAAATTCACAAACTCTGAGCGCAGCGAGCAACGCGAGCGAAGTCGAAGGGTTCGCGAAGCGCTCCTTGGTTTCGCTAGGCTCTCTCGTCCAGGCAGAGCGGGCGAGCCTGCGCGTGCGGCCAAGTG
>JBKQPD010000166.1:0-2989 GCA_052145175.1 Binataceae bacterium (SeqCode)
GCAGAGCCTATCGAGAGATCAGCCAACTTGCTCGCGATACTCATGCTGATCTGGTCATCATGGCCGTGCATGGCCGTAATTCTCTGGACGACGCCATCTTCGGTTCTACAACATATCGGGTGATCCAGTCGGGGGTTTGTCCGGTTCTCACGATTCACCGTTAAGGTCCATCTTGATTTTGCAGCCAGACGTGAAACGGCAACAGGATCTTAAAGCGGCCTCCAGTGATCAACGTCACCTGGCCGACGAGGGTCGATGAGATTGAAGGAGCAATATGGTCAAGTCGACAAGAATCAGCTTTGGCGGAACAGCGGGAATTGTGACGAGCATGGCGCTACTCGTCGGCCTTGACGCTGCCCATGCGGGAAAAGCCAGTGTGATCGGGGCGCTCCTTATAATGGCCGTCGCCGATAACCTTACAGATTCGTTGAGTGTCCAAATGTACCAAGAATCGGAGCGCCGTGAAAGGCAGGAAGCGATTCTTGGAACTCTCACCAACTTTGCCACACGATTTCTCGTCTGCTTTACCTTCGTGGGGATTGTTGCGTTGTTCTGGAAGCATGCAGTGGCCGCTGGAATCATGTGGGGCATCGCGCTGCTTTCGGCGATGAGTTACATGCTCGCCCGAGGGCGGGGCGCCAGTGTCATTGTCGAGATAGCAAAGCACCTCGGCATCGCAGCGATTGTCATTATGGCCAGCGAAGGGATCGGGCAATGGATCACGGCGCACGTTGCTTAAGCAAAAAACCAATGGTCCATGGCGAAGCCGAATAGTCTCAAGAGCGACACATGAATCACATCACGCTGTGCGAATTTGCGTGAACGCTATTCCCTAGTTTATTCGCCGGGCAGAATAGAGTTTGATCCTTTCCCACTCACCTCCATGCGCCAGAGGCCTTCAAGCGGGGCCTAACCCTCCGGGGCTGTAAGGTAAACCTCCCACACGGTTCCGAAACCGTATGACGAAGTGAGCCAAATCACATTCGAGGGCCGCTGCCTGCGGTTGCCCGCCTTGGCGCGGACACCGCCCCGGTCGTCCTAGACAAATTCAGAGCAGGTGCTAAGGCGTTTAACGCATTAGAGAAAGCGCCAAAGCAGGCCGGAGCGACCGGCGGAGGAATAGGACCTTGACGGTGCATGCGCGACGACCTGCCTTGTTGCGTCGTTGAAGAGCAAAAAAGAACGATTCCCCTGAACCTCGGTTGGGGTTACATTAGTAATGACTAAGCACAATAGCTCACTTCCCCGGGCTGTGAGGCGCAATGGAATCTCGCGGACCTGAACTGCGGAAGTTCGTAGCGCCGGAAGTCGTTTTTGGGGTTGGCAGTTTACACCTCGCCGGCCAATACGGACGCAACCTGGGCGGCAGCAAAGCTCTGGTCGTATCTGACCCTGGTGTTGTGGCGGCCGGCTGGGCACAGCAAGTTCTCGCCAGTGTCGAACGCGCGGGCCTTGCGTCCACGGTATACACGCAGGTCACGCCCAACCCGCGCATGGATGAAGCAACCGCCGGGGCCGCTGTTTACGCCGAAGAAGGCTGTGACATCATTGTTGCAGTGGGCGGTGGCAGTGCCATTGATTGCGCGAAGTGCATCGGCTTGCTTGCAGCAAATAGCGGCGACCTCCGGGACCTGGTGGGCGTGGACAACGTGCGCGCGCCGATGCCGCCAACCATCTGCATTCCGACCACGGCTGGGACATCCGCCGATCTCTCGCAGTTTGCGACGGTCGTGGACCGCGAGATCAAACGGAAACTGCTGATTGTCAGCAAGACGGTCGTTCCCGATCTCTCTCTGATCGACCCTGCGACGTTGACAACCATGGACGCCTTTCTTACCGCGTGCACGGGTCTCGACGCCCTGGTGCACGCGCTCGAAGCGTACGTTTCCCTCGGCCACTCGCCGCTCACGGACGTTCATGCGCTCGAAGCCATACGGCTCATCAGTTCTAATTTTCTGCAATCGATCGCCGAGCCGAAGAATCTTGAGTACCGGACAAACATGATGTTGGGCAGCCTGGAGGCTGGGTTGGCCTTCTCGAACGCAAGTCTGGGCGCAGTACACGCGATGGCTCACAGCGTCGGCGGACTGCTTGATCTGCCGCACGGCCAATGCAACGCTATGTTCCTTAACAGCGTGATCGATTTCAATTACGGCTATGCCGAGCAGCGCTATCGGAACGCCGCCGTCGCCATGGGACTCGAAGTCAGCGGCATGTCCCCGAGTGAGGTTCGCAAACGGCTCGTGGCCGAGATCGTGCGGCTAAGGGAGCAGACCAGCCTGGACGGTTCATTGTCTCAATGCGGAATTCATCGGACTGAAGTCCATGAGCTCGCCGAGATCGCGCTCAATGACCCTTGCGTTGTCACCAATCCGCGCCGGCCGGGCCAGCGGGATATCGAGGTCATCTATGAGGAATCCCTCTGACAATTGGGAAGAGTTAAGGGATAAGGTCTTAGGCCTGGGCGATACCTCTGTCCGCAAGACGCATTACCCGAGCCTCAAGCTGCGCCTGACGGACCTGGAGCGGATGACCCGGGAGCTGCAACGCAGCGAGGCCTACCTGGCAGAGGCGCAAAAGCTCAGTCAAACCGGGAGTTTCGGCTGGAAGGTCGCGACGGATGAACACATCTGGTCGGAGCAGAGCTATCGCATCTTCGAATTCGATCCGGCGGCCAAGCCCACGCTGGAGCTGGTCATCGACCGGGTCCACCCAGAGGACCGCGCATTCATGTCCCAGTCGCTGCTGCAGGCAATCGCGAGCGGCGATGGTTTCGACTTCGTGCAACGTCTGCTGATGCCGGACGGCCGGGTAAAGTTCCTTCACGTTCTGGCGAAGGTGATGCGGGATGCCTCCGGCGGCATTGAGTTTATCGGCGCGGTGATGGATATTACCGAGACCAGACGGGCAGAAGAGCGGCTCCGGCAAAGCGAAGCGGAGCTGCGAGAACTGATCGATGCAAGTCCCGTTAAGGTGTTTGTTTTCGGCC
>JBKQPD010000167.1:0-2659 GCA_052145175.1 Binataceae bacterium (SeqCode)
TGAGAGTTCGGATCCCTGCCCAAGTAGTTCAACACCGCGCGCATCATTTCCGCGGGCGAGTCCAGCACGCTGATGCCGCACTTGGCGATCTTCGAGGCTACGGCGGGATCAAATACCAGCCGCCAGCTATCGAGGGGCGCGTCGGGCAGGAGTTGCTTGATCATCTTCTCGTTGTAGCCGATACCGTTCGTGCCCCAGGTATAAATCACGCCGTGGGCGTTGTCCGGATCATGCAGAGCGACTTTCGCCATGAGCTGCGGGTCCATGTTCTTCAGGTTCGGCAGCTTCGACTTGTCGAGCGCGAGATACACGCCGGCCTTGATCTGACGCTCGAAATACGACGCGGTGGGCACGACGATGTCGAAGCCGCTATTGCCCGCGAGCAATCTCGTCTCCAGCGTTTCGTTGGTATCGAAGTAAGAGACGTGCACCTTGATGCCGGTCTGCTTCTCGAAATCGGAGAGCGTGTTGGGCGCTAGATAGTCGGACCAGATGTATAGATTGAGCACCTTCGCGCCGCCGCTCGACGGGGACTTTGCGCCGTCGGCGCTCGAGCCCGCCCCTCGGCCCGGCGCCCCCGGACCGGGCGTCTCCGTCGCGGGTTTGCCCCCGCCGCAAGCGCTCACCAATAACGCTGTCCCCAGCGCCAGAATCGCCGCCCGACGAAAACTGAACATCAAACGAGTCCCCTTCATTTTGCTTCACAGACTTAGGGCCCGTGCGCGGCGCATACGGACCAGAGCCGGTAGTTATATCGCAGCCGGAGCCTCGGGGACAGAGCCCAAGGAGCCTAAGCTCCTTAAACGTTCAGCAGCAGGTGCTCGCGCTCCCAAGAACTGATGACCTGCGCAAAGGTTTCGTACTCGGCTTCCTTGACAGCCGTGTACGCCAGAACGAAGCGGTCGCCGAACAGATCGACCAGGGGTTTGGACTCGCGCAGCAGGCGCAGCGCCTCGGCCAGGGTGCGCGGCAGCGCGATCGCAAGGTCGTAGGCGCTTCCGGAAATGGGTTCCGACGGCTTGAGCGCTTCGACCATTCCCAAATAGCCGCAGGCCAACGAGGCTGCGATTGCGAGATAAGGATTCGCATCGGCGCCGCCGACGCGGTTCTCGACGCGGCGCGCTTCCGGGCCCGACATGGGCACGCGCAGGCCGGCGGTCCGATTGTCATAGCCCCAATGCACGTTGATGGGCGCGGACGAGTAGCGACTGATGCGCCGGTAGCTGTTCACATTGGGGGCGAACAGCGACATGGCGCCCGGGAGGTACTTTTGCAGCCCGGCGATATGCCCAAAGAACAGAGACGAGGGCGAGCCGTCGGGATTGCTGAAAATGTTCCTGCGGGTCTTTGCATCGACGATGCTTTGATGCAGGTGCATGGCGCTGCCAGGCTCTTTGGCCATGGGTTTGGCCATGAAAGTCGCATACATCTTGTGGCGCAGCGCCGCTTCGCGCGCCGTGCGCTTGAACAGAAACGCCTGGTCGGCCAGGCTCATGGGATAACCGTGCAGCAGGTTGATTTCCATTTGCGCCGCGCCGGACTCGTGGATCAACGTGTCGATCTCGATATCCTGCGCTTCGCAGAACGAATACATGTCGTCGAACAGCGGATCGAATTCGTTCACGGCCGCGATGCTGTACGCCTGTCGGCCAATTTCCGGCCTTCCCGAGCGCCCGATCGGGGGCTTCAGCGGATAGTCGGAATCGATGTTGGGTTCGACCAGGAAGAACTCGAGCTCCGGCGCCACCACCGGCTCCCAGCCGTGCGCTTCGTACAACTCCAGAACCCGGCGCAGGACATAGCGAGGCGCCATGGTGACCGGCCGACCATCGCCGTAGAAGCAATCGTGAATGACCTGCGCGGTGGGCTCGGCTGCCCAAGGGACCACGCGCACGGTCTTCGGATCGGCTTTCAGCACGATGTCGATGTCGGACGGATTCATCGCGCTCTGGTCGTCCGGATAGTCGCCCGTGACCGTTTGCAAAAAGATCGCCTCCGGAAGGCGCATGCCTTCTTCTTCGGCGAATTTTTCGGCGGGCATGAGCTTACCGCGCGCGACGCCCGCCATGTCCGGAATGATCGCCTCGACCTCCGAGATACCGTGTTCTCTCAGGAATTGTTGAATCGTACTGGCCATAAATCACCTTCGAATCGATGCGCGCCGACTAGCTTCACCGAATGCCGCAAACAACGCGCTGGAAAATGGATTCACTTCAAATTGCCATTCGGGATGCCACTGCAGGCCGAGCGCGAAATTTGCGGGGCCGGCCGCGCTGAACGCCTCGACGACGCCGTCGGGTGCACGCGCCTCGACGGTCAAATCTTTGCCCAGCGTTTCTATCCCCTGCCAATGCAGTGAATTGACTTGCAAACGGTCCCGTCCGGCGATTTTCTGCAACCTTCCTCCAGGCTCCAACAGGACTTCGTGAGCCGGCCCGTACTGCACGTCGAGCGGGGCCGCTTCATCCTCGCGATGATCGAGGTACCCGTCCACTTCATGCAGGCGTTGATGCAAGGTGCCGCCATAGGCGACGTTCATTTCCTGGAATCCGCGGCAAATGGCCAGCACCGGCAAGCCGGCGGCGACCGCGCGCGGAATCAGCGGAAGCGTCGTAGCATCCCGATTTGGATCATGTAATGTGCCCGGCTCGCTCGCCGG
>JBKQPD010000168.1:0-12501 GCA_052145175.1 Binataceae bacterium (SeqCode)
CGCTCCTGCTATCCGTCTCCATGGCGTCATCCTCCGGCACCCGCCGCCAAGCGGGTGTGAGTTGTGGCTCAACTCGCCGGATCTTGACGCCTTTTCACTTTTTCCACCAACTTCGCGACACTACCAGACCTATTTCTGGCCGAAGCAAATCATTTGTGAACAGACACCGGGGACTTGCAATGAGTGGGCGAACTCGCTTGATTGGGACACTCTTCTCAAGTCCTTAAAAGGCGGCGTAAAACAGATACAGTTTGATCTGGTGGCCGAAGTGTATGGTCACGACAATCTGACAGCGACATGCGTAGCGAATGTGAATCCCGCTGCAACTGCAGAACTTGAGAGTTGCGGGTGGTACACGCTGCTATGTAAGTAAATGGGTTGTACCGCGCTCTGTAGTGGCAACTCGTGGATCTCGAATTGGCTACCATCACCCCACCTCATCACGCTGCTTGCCCAGCCTTGCAATCCGGGATTTTCTTCCCTTACAACCGTTCGGGCTTGAGCGCCGTGATGGCGCGGCGACCTTCGCTGCTAGACGGGGTCTTGGCCCCAAGGGTGCATCGGTCTGCCGCGCCATGTCCTTCGATTCTACTGGATCAGATAAATACAAGGGTGTTGAAAAATCTCCCTGCGTTTGGATTGGACTTGCCCCGGTTACGCGGTCAGCCAGCGTGCGCGCAAGCGGGTCGAAGAGATCTTCCGCTGGCTCAAAACGGTCGGCAACTTCCGTCGCACGCGCTATCGCGGCGTGGCGCGCACTCCCTCGCCGCATACCTGGTCGGCACTGCGTACAATCTGCTGCGCATCGCGAAACTCTGTCCCAGCCGATGAATCGAGCCGCCCACGCACTGCACCTGCCGTCGCCCAGCGCCGAACAACCGTGCGGACAAACTCAATCCTCACTTCGTCAGCGTGATCAAAGGCGATGTCCTGAAGGTTGTTGAGATTTGAGTGGCGGCATTCCTCGCCCGATCGGAAGATCGGGTTGGGTAAGAGGAGGAGGCCACGATCAAGAAGAGTGCCAAAAGCAAGGACGGAAAGAAAGCCGCGGGGCCCCGCGAACAGAACCTCATCATGCCAGCAAAGTCCAAGTCATTTCATGGATCATGGCGGATCGTCCACATGGATGAGTGGAACGAGGAATATCTCGATCTCGTCGAAACCGCGCACATCACGATCGATCAGCGCGGCCAGGGCGAATTTGTATTTGGTGCTGTGAAGGGATGGCTGGATTGCAGATTCACGAAACGCGACGGACTACCTTTCGTCGAGTTTTCGTGGGAGGGGTTGAGCGAGGGCGACAGTGTGTGTGGCCGCGGGTGGGCAAGCCTTCAATCCGACGGGAGTCTCGAAGGGCATCTATTTATCCACCTAAGCGACGATTCCGCTTTTGTAGCGAAGCCCAAAAGATCGGTTAAGCTACGGCCGAGGCAGGCTCGTGGTAGAGAAGCATGAGATGGCTTTCAGGCAACGCAACCGAGGCATAGGTCCGCCCCTGCAAGTCGCAGAACTCGACTTCGAACACTCCCGGCGCAAGCGTCTCTAAGATGGTCCCTACCTGTCCTCGACGAAGTCGTTTTTCTGGCTCGTCTTGGGTAAGCGCGACGACATCCAATAGTTTCATGTCACAGCCCTCGCAGAACGTAGCAACTCGTCAAGCGCGGAGAGTTGTCATCTACCAGCACGATCCAAGCGGAACGCACCAGCGCTCGGCGTCCTGAATACTCCAACGGAAAATCTATCACATAACGTTGACCGAATCCGTCAACTTCGCCGGCAACGGCGTCTTGCTCGGGGGCCGCCGCTTGCAGCCGTTCTTGCAACATAGCACTGTCGGCCGGGCCCATTCCCAGCACCGCCCGAAAGACGCGCGCCTTATGGCGACCTTCCGGGTGAGCCACACTCAAACAATAATCGCGTAGTTTCGCGATTTCGACCACCGCTTTCTCGCCATTAGGCAACTTCACGGCTCAGCATGTTAGCGTCTTCCCAGCGCCATCGAAATCAGATGGCGGCCATGCTCTGGGCATGGCCGGGTGCCACCCGCAGACCGGTGGAATGCGGCCGGAAATCTGGCACCGTCCTCATTTCGGTCGTTTTCAAGGCGGGGAGTTTGGTTTAGACCTTCCGGTCGTCAGCTGACCGCTTTTCCCGGAATCATCGAAAGATCATAGCTTGTGCTCCGCCCGCTGGCGGGATTGCGAACGAGAATGCCGCGATCGACGAGCGCCAAAATGTCGCGTAAGGCGGTATCCTGAGAAAACTTGGCCAGCTTGGCGTATTTCGATGTGGTGAGCTTGCCCTCAAAGCCATCAAGCAAGCGATTCAGGACGAGGCGTTGGCGTGCATTGATCGGGACGCCGACGATAGTTTCCCAGAAGCGAGCTTTGGCGAGAACGGAACTAAGCGTGGTTTGTGCGCCGTCAATGGCGCGCCCCAGACAGCCGAGGAACCATTCCATCCAAGGGGTGATGTCCAAGGTTCTTTTCTGCGTTTCTTCGAGAATGTCGTAGTACGCCGCGCGCTCCTGCTGGATTTGCGCGGACATGCTGTAGAAACGTCGGGGGCTCTTTTCCGAGCGTGCGAGAGTCATATCCGCGGCGGCGCGCGCAATGCGCCCGTTACCATCATCGAAAGGATGGATGGTGACAAACCACAGATGAGCCATCCCGGCTTTCAGGACCGGATCAGTGTCAGCGCTCGCGTTGAACCAAGCCAGAAATGCCGCAATTTCCCTATCGAGTCGTGGCGCTGGCGGTGCCTGGAAATGGACGCGTTCCTTGCCGACTGGGCCAGAGACGACCCGCATCGGACCGGTGATATCGTTACGCCAGGCTCCAACCCGGATTTTGGTCATGCCACTACGCCCCGTCGGGAACAGGGAAGCATGCCATGCAAACAGCCTTTCCACCGTCAGCGCTTGATCATACTGGCGCGTCGCATCGAGCATCATTTCAACGATGCCCTCGACATGACGGTCCGTTGGCCTGACGGCGCCGATATCCATGCCGAGACGGCGGGCGATCGAGGACCGGACTTGCTCAACGTCCAGCTTCTCACCCTCGATTTCGCTGCTTTTGAGGACGTCGGCCGTGAGCGTTTGCAGCTCGGCGTCTTGGCGCAAGCTGAAGCCGAGCGCCTCCATGTGGCCGATCAGACGCCCTTGGCGGTGCCTCACCTCAGCAAGAAGCTCGGCGAGATGCTGGCGATTCCAATGGAATCGCGGCCAGTCGTGAAGCTCGTGGATATACATTCACCGCAGAATCTGCGGATAATATACCTGATAATCACCGCACGCCCAAATTATTCGCCGTCAATTATGCGGAGATTAAGCCGTCTCATCGACGCTATCGTTGTGTGTCTCTCCATTCGTCCCCAGATGCTCACAAGGTGGCAATCCCGCCAAATGGAATGCTTCGACTGGCTAGGTGCCGGGGAATTCAAACCTGGACCCGGGAATCCCAGTAAAAAAGGTAGCATTTTCGTGGGTTTTTCGTCTCGTTATGCCCCGTAACAGACCCTGATTTACTGCTTATCGTCCCTTCGTGGCAGTCGCTTCGGAAGGGACAAATTGGGAAGGATAGAAAGGACAGAAATAGCGTCGCTGTTCCCCGTCAGCGCCAGTTGGACAGAATGGCGTGATTGAGGAAGAGAGAGTTTGAGCTCATCTTAACCGCGAAGGAGCGGCGATGAGATCGAAAGCGGAGCTGCATTCCGAGGCAGCGGAAAAGACGGTTCGGGATATCCGGCGAGCGACCCGGCGGCAGTATTCAGCCGAAGAGAAGGTCCGGATTGTGATTGCGGGATTGCGCGGCGAGGACAGTGTCGCCGAGCTGTGTCGCAAGGAAGGGATCAACCAGAATCTTTACTACCGTTGGTCCAAGGACTTCCTGGAGGCCGGCAAGAAGCGGTTGGCCGGCGACACCGCGCGCGAGGCGACCAGCGACGAGGTCAAGGCGCTCCAGGCGCAAGCCCGTCAGCTCAAGGAATTGCTGGCCGAGCCGCTGCTGGAGAACCGCCTACTTAAAAAAAGTGTACTCGCCGATGGGGAGTCCGATACATGAGGTACCGCGCGGCCGAGAAGCTGGAAATCATCCGGTTGGTCGAGCAGTCGTCGCTGTCAGTGCGGCGCACGCTGGCTCAGCTTGGCATCCCGCGTTCGACTTTTTACCTCTGGTACGAACGTTATCTGGCGCGCGGCGCCGGGGCCCTGGAAGATGGCCAGCCGACGCCGCGCCGCGTCTGGAACAAAATCCCTGCAGCGGTGGCTGAGGCAGTCCTGAAGCTGGCCCTCAAACAGCCGGAGCTGTCACCCCGCGAGCTGGCTACCACGTTCGTTGACCAGCAGCAGTACTTCGTTTCTGAAGCCTCGGTCTACCGGCTGTTGAAGGCGCACGATCTGATTACCAGCCCCGCTTTCATCTTGATGAAGGCCGCCGACCACTTCGCGCAGCCGACCACCGCGCCCAATCAACTCTGGCAAACCGATTTCACGTACCTGCGGGTGATCGGCTGGGGCTGGTTCTATCTGTCGACCGTGCTCGACGACTTCTCGCGCTACATCCTGGCCTGGAAGCTGTGTTCCACCATGACCGCGACTGACGTAGCGGCGACCTTGCGTATGGCTTTGGCTGCTGCCGGGCTCGAGCAGACGGGAGTCCAGCACCGGCCACGGCTCTTGAGCGACAATGGGCCCTCCTACCTCTCCGGCCAGCTCGCATCGTGGCTGGCAGAGCACGATATGACCCATACCCGCGGCAAGCCCTATCACCCGATGACCCAGGGCAAGATCGAACGCTACCACCGCTCGCTGAAAAATCTGATTCTATTGGAGCATTACTACCTGCCGGGGCAGTTGGAAGCGCGCCTCGCCGAGTTCGTCGCTTACTACAACAACTGCCGCTACCATGAAAGCCTCAACAATCTCACCCCGGCTGATATCTACTTCGGTCGTGGACAAAGCATTCTCATCCGGCGCCAGAAAATCAAACGCAAAACCATCGAACTACGACGCAGGTTGCATCACCAGGCGGTAGCCTGAACTTCAAACCCGATGAGCTCAACTCACTCTTATTTCCACGACCAACTTGTCCAACATGTTCTGACGACATACAGCCGGCGAATTCTTCACAGATGGTGGTGCTTGGGAGTTCTTCGCGGAACTCGTCGAAATTGGGCATCCGATGAGGGAAATCCTCTTGAGAAACCCTCCTGGCAAGCGAGCCTATGAGATTAAGATCCAGCTGCGGGCCGACGAGCCGGAGATTTACATAAAGGTGCGGTTACTCTCTGGGACAGTGCACGGCTACAGCTTCCCATTACAGCGTCTATTAACCAATTGGAGATTGAAGGGAATGGGTAGCAGCGAAGCGGGCGAAAATCAGGAATTGCAGGAGACACTGCGGTGCCCTGCGTGTGGCAGTGTGGAAGTTATCACTCGTCGTGAAAGGCAGCGGTTCCCCTATGGCCAAGGTAAGGGTGTTGTCGAGCTCGAGGTATTGGTCCCGGTCCGGCGTTGCTCCGCGTGCAACTTTGAATACTTGGATGATTCGTCGGATGCGATCCGACATGATGCGTTATGTAAGCACCTCGGTGTACTTACCCCTGAGGATATTAGGCGATTGCGCGACGCCTACGGTCTTTCAAGGGCAGAGTTTGCTAGGTTAACACGGCTAGGTGAGGCGACACTGAGCCGATGGGAAACCGGTGTCCTAGTACAGAACGCCGCTAACGACGAGTATTTGCGGCTTCTCCGCTATCCGGATAACGTTCGGCGACTACAAGCGCGCGATCTTCCGCGCAAGGCTCAAAATCACGAGAACGTCATATCTATCGCCTCGTGCCGGTTCCGAACTTTAGAGAACGATGAGAGGGCGAGAAACGAAGAAAGGCATTTTCAGCTTCGTAAGGTGGCTGTGGCTCGTTAACAAATGTACCTAACTACTTTCTACTCATTTAAGGGCGGAGTTGGTAGAACACTCGCCCTGGCAAATGTAGCAACGTATTTGGTTCGCCGCGGACGACGTGTGCTGCTGGTTGATTTTGATCTCGAAGCACCTGGACTAGACACTTTCGACATCTTCAAGCCGCCCAAGGGCACACCCGGTATAGTTGAGTATGTCTCGGATTTCTTGATGTCGCACGAATCGCCGGATGTCCGAGATTATTCCTATGAGGTAAATTTGAGTGCTAGGGCAGTAGACCCGAGGAGCTCAACGGCCGGCGATCTGCTTGCGTCGGAGGGGACCCGAGACGATGGCCAACATAATGAGTTGGCGAAGGTCGGGCGTTTGTGGGTGATGCCAGCGGGAAAACGAGAAAGCTCTTATTCGACTCTGCTGCAAAGTATTGACTGGGATGCTTTGTATGCCGAGCACAATGGCTACCTCATGTTCGAAGACTTGAAGGAACAGTGGCAGCAAGCTTTTGATCCCGATTACGTCCTTTTAGATTCCCGTACAGGGCACACTGATGTCGGGGGCATTTGTACCCGTCAATTGCCCGACGCTGTTGTCTTGCTGTTCTTTCCGAACGACCAGAATCTGCGCGGTCTCGAAAGCGTAGTTTCGGACATTCGTGATGAAGAAAGAACCCCAAGGAAGAAGCACATCGAGCTACATTTCGTCATGTCGAATGTGCCGGATCTGGATGACGAAGATCGTATTCTTTCGAGTCGCGTTACTAAATTCAGCAAAACGCTCGGTTTCGGACGACTGAGCGTCATTCACCATTACGATAGTTTAACTCTACTGAATCAAACGATCTTTTGTGAGGAACGTCCGAGGAGTCGATTAGCGCGGGATTACTTGCAGCTTGCACGATCCATTGTCCGTAGAAATCTCGGCGATCGAGAAGGTGTCTTGGAGTTCCTTCGCGAAATCGCGTCCGAGCGGCGAACTGTAAATCTCTCACCTATTGAGATAAAGGATCGGCTCGCGGATATTTCTGTCAAACACAACACTGATGCGGAGATCATTACACAGCTGGCGATTGTCCACATGCAGCAAGGAGCACATGACCAAGCTCGCCAGCTTCTTGAGAGTGCCATTACTGGAACGATCAATTCGCCCGAAGTTATTCTCAACAGAGCAGACAGTCGGTTGCTCCTCTTGCTCGATCGACAGGGTGCAGCAGTTGATGCGGCAGAAGCGCTGAGTCGCCCCGCCATTAGTGACAGGGATATCGAACGAGCGATTGGTATACTCAGACAGTCGGAGGCTGACGACATTCTCGATGGCCTTCTCGCAATGCCTGCTATCCGCGCAAGTTTGCTTGACACCCGGATACACTTGGCTCACGAGCTTCGGCATACGTTTCATGAGTTAGCTCTATCAATTGACCTTTTCAGCAATGTCTTGGAAGATCCCGTGACGGATGAAGAAGATCGCGTCCACGCCAAGAGTGAATTAGCCGTATCGTTAATTGGTGCGGGTCAATTTGAGCGTGCTATGGATGTGCTCAGTCCGGAAGTGCGTCGTGCTAAGGGATTCGAAATTCAAAATGCCTTTAATTACTCAATGGCACATTGGGCGGCTACAGGAAGCCCTGATGCCGAATTGTTCAAGAAAGTAGTTGAGTTAGATAAGGAGTCGAGCGGTACTTCGATCAACCCAAATTACGCTGAGTGTTTATCAGTAGCGTACTGGGCATTAGGAAGCTCTGAAGAAGCCCGGAATTTCTTAGCAAAAGCGCGATCGCTTATTAGGCCGCGTTCGCAGTTCAGCTGTTGGCGGTATCTCGACGTATCTGCCGAAACTTTCGCGCAAGACCTTGACGCGATTAGCCAAATGATCGACGGGGCGAAGTTTTTGCCGGAATTCATGCGTGATCGAGAGCGGAGTACTCGCTTGCACTAAGGCGCGCGGTCGGAAGAGTTTCGCAGCGAAGATGACAATAACTCCGTGTCTCGGTACATTTACCGGGGAATGATCAGTTGATTGTTGTATGCTGCGCCGCTTGAGGAACCCCAACGTCTGTCTCCGCGCTGGGGTCCAATAGGACAAGGTCGAGAGACCAGCGAGTTTGGCTTGCTCCCCGAAAATGGCCGTGACTCGCTCGTCAGTTGGACGCGGTCTCGTAATCGCCCAATTTCAGGTCGGTGCTTTGCGCTGCCGACCAGCTTGAGGACCATTTCTATTGTGTCAAGATACTCGCCTTCCGAAGCACGCAGCTGATCTGGGCCTATGGACCCTTTCGATATGCGACGCTGGACGTGCTCTCGCATTGCTGGTCGGAGATCGTTAAAACTTTTCGTCGAGAATGAAGACCTTTGGCCAAATAATAACCACAGCGCGCAAACGTGCGGGGTTAACTCAGAAAGAAGTAGCTGAGCTTATTAGGCGTGAAGACGGGCGTAAGGTGCTGCCACCCTATCTGAACGATTTAGAGCACGATCGGCGTTACCCGCCGGAAAACGTCGTGATCGAGCAGCTCGCGAAGATTCTGCGCATCTCGGCCGATGTGCTTTACTTCTACGCCAAGCGTCTGCCGAAGGATGTCGAGGGCGATGCTGATGACAGCCAAGTGGAAGAGGCCTATCGCGCCTTCCGCAAAGTTCTGCAGAAGCCCAAACCCGCCAACTCCAAGCGTCCGAAGTGAACCGGTAAGGTCCGATTCAAGGCGCTTTCCCTTCTGTAACCGCTGATACTTTCGCCCGATCCTCCCCCGACGTTGTGGATCGTTGCTGCCTCCCTTTCATTAGCTCGTAACTGGGTGACAAACCGCACCCCGGTCAGGCTGCCAAGGTGGCACGAAGTGTGAGTAGCCGACTGAGCCCAGCTGATCGACCGCTCCGCAGCTTGCCTCGAAGAGCCCGTGCACCGTTCCTCCTTTCGCGCCGGGTGTGGTAGGAACCGGGGTGACAGGAGACCTGATGCGCTGCCCGTCTTGCAACTACGACAACCCCGGTGACGCCGCGTTCTGCGAGGGATGCGGAGCGAAACTCGAGTTGATTTGCCCAACGTGCAAAGCATCGGTGAGTCCTGGGGCGCGATTTTGCAAGAAATGCGGGACGGCGCTTGATCTCACGAAAGCCGCTGCTTTCTCGCCAGTTTCCTCGCCTAAAACGCAAATCATAGTCGCCGACGATAGCGTGGCCTCCAAAGCGCCAAGTGTTCCGGCGCCCGAAGTAGCAGGTGAGCGGCGGCATCTGACGATCCTGTTCTGCGATCTGGTCGGTTCGGTCACGATGGCGGCGCAGCTCGATCCCGAGGAATGGCGCGCGACGGTCGCGGGCTACCAGCAGGTGACGGCCGAGGCGATCACGCGCTTTGGGGGCGAGGTCGCGAGGTACGTCGGCGATGGGGTGATGGCGTTCTTCGGCTATCCGGCGGCCCACGACAATGACGTTGAGGGTGCGGCCTGCGCGGGCCTCGCTATCCTTGACGCCATCGCACAGCTCAGCGAACAACCTGCACGTCACAAGTTGTCGGTCAGGATCGGCATCGATTCGGGCTTGGTGGTGGTGGGCGCGGCCGCGGGCAAGGAGGTTGATGCCTTTGGCGATGCGGCCAACATCGCCGCCCGCGTGCAGGCGGCAGCGGATCCGGGCACCGTGATGATCTCCGACGCGACACAGCGGCTGGTATCCGGACTCTTCGTAGTCGAGGACCGGGGCGCGCAGGAGCTGAAGGGCATTGCACGGCCGGTCCGGCTCTACCGCGTGATCCGGCAGAGCGGAGCGCGCGGGCGCTTCGAAGCGGTGGCCGCGGTGCGCGGGATGACGCCGTTCGTGGGGCGCGAAGACGAACTGCGCTCGCTGCTGAGTCGTTGGGAACGGGTGCTCGAGGGCGAGGGGCAAGTGGCGCTGATTATCGGCGAGGCCGGAATCGGCAAATCGCGCCTGATGCAGCGCTTTCACGAGCAAATCGCCGGTACCCCACACACCTGGATCGAGTCGGGCGCTGGCGCCTTTTTCCAGAACACCCCCTTCTATCCGATCGCCGAAATGCTGCGACAATTGCTGGGACACCAGGTAAGCTTGCGA
This sequence comes from Binataceae bacterium (SeqCode), assembly GCA_052145175.1. Taxonomy (GTDB): domain Bacteria; phylum Desulfobacterota; class Binatia; order Binatales; family Binataceae; genus JAJPHI01. Next base: position 9,986 of record JBKQPD010000168.1, read on the forward strand.
GCCGAGATACCGAGTCCGCGAGGTGCGTTAAAGGACGATGTTCCAGCTCAGGACCAGATAGCACAGCTCGCGCACCGGCTTACGGCGGCCGGTCTTGAACCCGCCGAAGCGCTCCCGCTGATCGCGCCGCTGCTGAATCTACCGCTGTCGGCGGAGTATCCCCCGTCCACGCTGCCACCGGAGCAACAGCGCCGCCGTCTGTTGGCGACGCTGGTCGAATGGGTGCTCGGTGCGGCCCGCGCGCAACCCCTCGTGATTGCGACCGAAGACTTGCACTGGGTTGATCCTTCAACGCTGGAGTTGATCCAACTTTTGGTCGAACAGGGCGCGACCGCGCGGCTAATGCTCCTGTATACGGGGCGTCCTGAGTTCCGGCCACCGTGGCCAACGCGGGCGCATCACATACAAGTCACGCTCAACCGGCTGAGCGCGGGTTACGTGCGCACGATCGTGGGCGAAGTGGCGGCCCGCAAACCCTTGTCCGACGAGACCATCGCAGCGGTGGTCGAGCGTACCGGTGGTGTCCCGCTGTTCGTCGAGGAACTAACGCGAGCGGTGCTCGAAAGTGGCAACTCCAAGCTTCTCGAACGCGAGATCCCGGCGACCTTGCATGATTCGCTGATGGCGCGGCTGGATCGGCTGGGAGCGGCCAAGGAGGTCCTGCAGGTAGGCGCAGTAATCGGTCGGGACTTTTCCTACGAATTGCTCCACGCGGTCCATCCGATCGCCGAAGCGGACCTGCAAAGCGCGCTGCGCGGTCTGACCGACGCTGAACTGCTGTACGTACGCGGGATAGCGCCGGAAGCGGCCTATCAGTTCAAGCACGCGCTGATCCGCGACGCCGCCTACGAAGCCTTGCTCAAGTCCCGTCGCAAGGAACTGCATCGGATCGTCGCACACACCATCGATGGGAAGTTCCTCACCTTCAAAGAGACCCATCCGGAAGTTCTCGCTCGCCACTGGATCGAGGCGGGCGACGGAGTCAAGGGAGTCCAATATCTGCACTTGGCAGGAGAGCGAGCCGCGATTCGTGCAGCCCATACGGAAGCGATCGCTCATTTCGGCGAGGCGTTGGATTGGCTCCAGAGGCTGCCCCCGCCGATCGACGAGACGGAACGCTGCTCGCTCTTGTTGGAACTAGGACGCGAACAACGTAAGGCGGGCGAACCGCTCATCGCTCAGGAAACCTTAATTCGTTCAGCCGAGATCGCCCGGACACTAGGTGCGGTGGAGAGCGTCGTCAACGCCTCGCTGGAGCTCGTGCGGCTGACATTCCAAATCGGCCTGTCGAGCCGAGCGCCGCTTCGGCTCCTCGATGATGCGCTGGAGAGCGTCGGTCCACTGGACAGTGTGCTCAGAGCAAAAATTTTAGGCGGCCTGGCGATCGTCTTGGGAGTCACCGGAGCACAGGCACAAGCGATTGAGTATGCCGAGCAGGGGATCGCTATGTCACGGCGCCTGAAGAACGCGGGGGCGCTGGAACTCACTCTGCAAGGGGCAAACTACGCCCTTCAAGGGCCGCAATCCTTGGAGCGGCGCCTGGCCAATGCGAAAGAACGAGCTGAGCTCGTCAGGACTTTAATTCCCGGACAAACTTTGCCCTTTCAAACTTTGCCCGGTAACGATCAATTGCCTGACGGTCAGATCGATCTAGCTCATTACCTAATGGAGCAGGGCGACCTAGGCTCGGCCGACGCCGAGTTTGCGACTTGGACGAGGTTGGTTGAACAGCACCGGAGGCCCTTCGAACAATGCATTATCGCCGGACGTGAGGCCGCGCGTGCCCTGATACGGGGTGAGTTCGAGCAGAGTGAGATGCTGGCTCGGCAGGCCCTCGAGCTTGGCCAGCGCATGCGGGCTGACAACGTCGCGGCTGGCCTGTTTGGCCTACAGATGTTCGCCTTAGAACGGGAACGTGGCCGACTCAAAGAGCTTGAGCCAATGGTGCATATGTTTGTGGAACAAAATACCGCGGCTGGCACCTGGCGCCCCGGTCTGGCGGTTATCTATAGCGAACTCGGTCGAACCGAAGAGGCGCGAGCCCAGTTCGAACACTTGGCCTCAGCTAACTTCGAGGATGTCCCGCTGGATTCGCTTTGGATGGGTTCGATGACCTATTTCGCGGACGTTTGCGTTTTCCTCGGTGATAAGTCCCGCGCCTCGGTCCTGTATCGGCTACTTTTACCCTTCGACGGGCGTAACGTGGTCATCGGTTATGCGGTGGTCTGCTATGGCGCTCTCTCACGTTACCTCGGAGCACTCGCCGCGACGCTCGAGCAATGGGACGATGCGACGCGCCACTTCGAAGACGCGCTCGCCATGAATGCGCGCATGGAAGCCTGGCCCTGGCTGGCCCACACGCAGTATCAATACGCCACCATGCTTCTGTCGAGGAACTTAGCGGGTGATCGCGACCGGGCTTTCGCCCTGCTCGATTCAGCGCTGGCCACTGCACGCCGACTCGGAATGCGGGGACTCGAGGAGCGCGTCGCCGCTGTCGCGAACAGGCCGCCGTT
>JBKQPD010000169.1:0-50625 GCA_052145175.1 Binataceae bacterium (SeqCode)
CGGCCAGCAAACATCAATAGTGAGGCCATCGGCGCGCCGATGGAGGCCGTCATCTAGGGGAGGTTCTTTTATGGCAGGAGCGACGTCAATTGGCAGCCGCATCGTCGCGACTGAGTTGCTGATACAGAATTTGCTCGCCGAGGCGACGCTAGTCGGCGGCATCTACACCATGGGTTACGATTCGTGCCTGGTCTTGACCAATGACCTGTGGAAGCAGCGTGCTGGCGGTATTCCCCGACATTCTTTTCTGCTCGCCACCGCGATGGTTCCTAGCGAGGCACCCCACACGGAGGACGAGGAAATCGTACTTCTGCGGGTGATCGGTCCTGCCGGACTACCAGCAGAGGCCGAACTCGTTCAAGTGCGCGAACAGGCGATGCGGGAGCTTGTAACGCAGAGCGGAGGCGCGCAAGCGAGTACGACACCGGCAATTCTCGACGTGCTAACCCGGAACGAAATTCAGTTCTCCGGCATCCAGGCGAAGGTTCTGGGGACCTTTTACGATGAAGATGTGAACGGTAGACCGCTGCTAGCGTTCGGCAGCGACGTGGAGACTTTCTATTCTGCCAGCAGGTATAAGGTCTACAAACCACACGGCCGCAGCCTTTCCATCATCGCGAGCTATCCGGAAGTGACGAGGCAGGAGCGGGCCGGAGCAACGGCGCCAAGAAGGGTCAGGATAGGAACGATTCGCTACAGTTCTACGAATCGTCGGCAGCGCGCTGCAGATGCTACAGCGGTCCCGGTCTCGGTCAACGTACAAGACTTTGTGGCACTGAAAACCGCGGTCTTCGGCATGACACGTCTCGGCAAATCGAACGCGATGAAAACGATCGCCACTGCAGTGTTTCAGCTCGCTGCGGAAACGAACCAGAGAATTGGGCAGCTGCTGTTCGATCCAGCCGGAGAATATGCAAACGTCACGGTTCAGGATCAGACGGCCCTTTCAGCGATAGGCCCAGAGTTCGTGACCATCTTCCGATACGGACTGACTGAGGCTGAGCCAGGCTTTAGGCCCTTGAGCGTAAACTTCTATGCTGATGACACGATCGATGTTACCTGGCGCATCATTGCGCTTCAGCTGTCACAGACGGCCGGTAGTTCGCATTATATCCAGAGTTTCCTATCTGCCGATGTGCAGGGTCCCGCAAATGAAGCAGACAACCGCTCAGCATACGTAAGGGCTCGTCAACGGCGAGCCGCTTTGTATGCTGCATTTGTGAAAGCCCAGATTCCGCCGCCTAACGACTTCACAGTATCCTTCGCGGTCAACGCGAACATATTGAGCACACTAAATCGGCACGTCGGGCAGGGGAGGAACGAGTTCCAGAGCGGGAACAGAGGCATGCTGAGGCTTTCCGCGTCCGAACTACGGCGTTTTTGGGACGCCTTGTTAGCCGCGCGTGAGGCTGAGGAGAATCTCGGCGATTGGATCGATGAGCAACTGAATGCGATTTTAAGCTTCTACCAAGGTACGGTCGGGTCGGGTTATCGCCTTTTGCAGCCGCTTCGCGTTTATCACTCCGCAACCGCCAGCGGTGACTATGCTCAGCAAGTTCTGGATGAATTGATACTCGGAAAGATCGTTATCGTTGATCTCTCCCTCGGCACCGAAACTATTCTGCAGTTCTGCTCCGAACGCATCATCAACCATGTTGTTCAGGACGCCGCACGCCAGTTCGCCGAGGGGCAAACGCCTCATCAAATCCAGATTTTCATCGAAGAGGCTCACCGCTTGTTCAACCGCGATCGAATGAGGCTCAAAGAAGAGGTTGATCCGTATGTTCGCCTCGCTAAGGAGGCCGCGAAATTCAGGATCGGGCTGATTTATGCTACCCAAGAGGTGAGCAGCGTTGATCCGCTCATTTTGTCGAATACTTCTAACTGGATCGTCACCCATCTCAATAACCACTCCGAAGTGAAAGAACTCTCGAAGTATTATGACTTCGAGGATTTCAGCGACCTCACCCTGAGGGCAGAGGATGTGGGGTTCGCGCGCGTCAAAACGCGTAGCGGCCGATTCATCATGCCTGTTCAGATCGATCTCTTCGACGCGCCACGAGTACAGGCCGCGCGAGAAGTGGCTTTGGACTCGGACTTATTCCGAAGCCGCCGCTGAGGTTGATGCGATGCCGTACAATCGACGCTCAGGGCGTATGGAGAGCGCAAAAAGCACGGGGCATGTATCGATCGCTCAAAGCGAGTTCGTCAAAGAGCGGCCCCGTAGTTTTCGCGTCACCTCCACAGAGGCTAGGCCGCACGTCGAGAACGGGCTCCTGTCCGCGGCAGGCACTCTGGGCGAAGCAAGTGCAGACCCGGTGCGATGGGCCATATCGTTCGACGGATCGCCGCAGGAAGTGGCGGTGCGCGAGGAATATCCGAGCACACGGATCGGATACATTCAGGTGGCCGCGGTTCTCGTCCATCTTGAGGAAATGTTCGGCCAGGAAGCAGCGTATTTCGTCGATCCCGCGGTGATCCGTGCGGCGACCTCAGAGGCTTTGCACTCCCTTGTCCTTCCCAGCTCAAACGTTTGCCGCGCGGACATGGGCACCGTCCGCGATTCTTGGAGAGCGGAGATATTCGAGATCTTCTGCGATTACCAGGTCGAGGAGACCTCTCTGCTCGACATCTATACGCGACTCGTGGATTTTAGCGACAAGCGTGAGGGACAGGGTGCGGTCATGGTGGCGCGATGCTCTGCGAACGACTCATGTCAAGCGAGGGATATTCCGGTCCCCACGATCGGTACGGATTGCCCAAACTGTGGTGGTCGAATTTTCCCGACCGACGCTTTGCGCCTGCACGAAGAAGTGTCCGAGGAGCATCCGAATATCACAGCTCTGGGCCGCCTTATGACCGTGCTCGAACACATTACGATGGTCGGGTATTTGCATTTCCTGTCGCAGCGACAACCGCGAGTACTCGGGAATGTCGCATTCGTAGTCGATGGTCCGCTCGCTCTGTTTGGGCCGCAAGCGTGGCTCCACACACCAATTCTCGCTTTCATCCATGACCTACGCGGCAAACTTGAGACCCAGCACATGAGAGCGCCCGTCATTGTCGGCCTTGAAAAGACCGGCCAATTTGCAGAGCACGCGGCGGCGATTGGCGAGTCGATTCCGCGTCAGACATTGATGACTCTCCCCGACAACTACATCTACGGACATATCCTTACTTTCAGGGCTACCGAAGGTGCAGAGTACGGGCGCGACACGTATTACGGGCAAAAGTTCTTTTACCGAACTGCGCAAGGTCAGATGCTGACCCTTACGATACCCAAGCCTAATCAGGCGATTTCGGAGCCGCACAATCCAGCGCACTACCCCATGCTGCGCGACACGTTAGCCTTTTTAGACCGAATCGGCACAGCGCTCTATCAGGACGCAGTCATACCAGTAGCCCTGGCGCATTCGTTCGCCTCGATTCCCCTGCGAACCGGTTCGAAGGTTCTCAAACTTCTTTCTCAGCAGTTCTTGAGCGCAGGCGGCTCGGCGCATCCCTGAACTTTTGGCGCCCTCTTGTAAAGGACCGACATGAGTATCAAACTGCCGCTCTCGCGTTTCAAGGTGATCGATCTCACGCGCGCCCGGGCCGGCCCGACCGCGGTCCGCCAGCTCGCCGATTGGGGCGCCGACGTCCTCAAGGTCGAAGGGCCGACCGACGGTGCGACCGAAGTCGGCTCGCGCCATGGTTTCGACTTCCAGAACCTGCATCGCAACAAGCGCAGCGTCACCCTCGATTTGAAGGACGCGGAGGGCCGCGAGGTCCTGCAACGGCTGGTCGAGCGCGCCGACGTGCTGGTCGAAAACTATCGCCCCGACGTCAAGCATCGGCTGGGCATCGATTACGCGACGCTCCGCGCGATCAACCCACGCCTGGTCTACGCCAGTATCTCCGGCTTCGGCCAGGAGGGCCCCTATCGTGAACGGCCGGGACTCGACCAGATCGCGCAAGGGATGGGCGGGCTGATGTCGATCACCGGGCTGCCGGGGCAGGGGCCGGTGCGCGTCGGGATTGCGGTGGCGGATCTGACCGCCGGCATTTTCTGCGCGATGGGGATCCTGGTCGCTCTGCTGGAGCGCGAGGAATCCGGCGAGGGCCAATGGGTGCAGTCGTCACTGCTCGCCGCGCAGATCGCGATGCTCGATTTTCAGGCGGCGCGCTGGCTGCTCGCGGGCGAAGTGCCGGAGCAGGCCGGCAACAACCATCCGACCGCGATTCCCACCGGCGTCTTCGCCACCGCCGACGGCCATATCAATATTGCGGCGTCGGGGCCGGAGCTGTTCGCGCGCTTCTGCAAGGCGATCAACGGAGAACATCTGGCGAGCGACCCCGCCTACGCGAACGGCCGGGCGCGGCTCAAGAACCGCGATCAGCTCAACGTCGCGATCGAATCGATCACGCGTACGAAGTCCTCAGCCGAATGGATCGAGTTGCTTAATCAGGCCGGCGTGCCGTGCGGTCCGATTTACAAGATGAACGAAGTCTTCGCCGACCCGCAGGTGCGTCATATCGGGATCGCGCGGCCAATCGAGCATCCGCAACTCGGGCGCCAGGAGCTGGTCGGTCAGGCGGTCGAGCTCAGCCGCACGCCGTGGGCGCTGCGCACGCCGACACCGGAAAAGGGCGAGCACACGGAGGCGGTGCTCACCGAACTCGGTTACGACGCGGCAGCGATCGCCCGGCTCAAGTCGCGCGGCGTGGTGTAACGGGGGTCAGGGGCGGAGCGCGCGCATGACGCGCTTCACGGCGCTCGCACGGTCCTCGCCGACCGGATTGACGAAGACGATCGCCCAGCCCACGCCGGGCGCGGTCAGTTCGGCGAGCCGTTCGCGGATGCGCGCCTCGGGACCGACCAGCAAGGTCGCGTCGATCATCGCGTCGGTAACCGCGGCGATCGCGGCCTTGCCGTCGCGGCCGGCCGCGCGAATCCCTTCCATCTCGCTCGCAAAGCCGGCGTTGGCGAACATGTTGCCGTAGAAACGCATCGCGCCGTAGCGCGAAAGCAGCGTGCGCGCGGGTCGCCGCGCCGCTTCGAGGTCGTCGGAGATAAACGCGGTCGCGAACAGGGTGGTCTCGACTTCACTCGGATCACGGCCGGCCTTCTGCGCACCCTCGGCGATTTCGCCCAGCGCCGCTTTGACCCGGGCGGGCGGAAAGAAGTTGAAGATCACGCCGTCGGCGATCTCGCCCGCCAGGCGCACCATCGGCTTCGACACCCCCGCCAGATAGATCGGCTGCTTGCCCTCGACCTTCGGGTTGGTGCGCCCGCCGTCGAGCCACTTGCGCAACGTCCCGACCGTCTCGCGCATCTTCTTCATCGGGTCGGCCGGGCCGCCCATGTCGATTCCGATCGCGCCGTTGGCCTCGCGATGCCCGGTGCCGAGCCCAAGGATGAAGCGGCCGCCGGTGAACTCATGCAACGCGGCGACTTCGTTGGCGAGCAGCAGCGGATGGCGCAGGTAGATATTCGTAATCGCCGTGCCCAGCTTGATCCGCTGGGTGTTCATCCCCAGGCCGAGCGAACAGGCCAGCGAGTCGTTGTTGGCCTCGGTCAGGAACACGCCGTCGAACCCCGCGTCTTCCGCCGTCTTCGTCCATTCGACGATGGTCTTCATCGGGCTGTCCGGCATCAATGCAAACGCGAGAGCTATCTTGGCCACGGTGGTTCTTTCTCCTGATTTTTGACGCAGCTCGCGGACTCGCCCGCTCGCTTCGCGCGGCAGCGCGCTCCGCTAGTGTCTGCTGCGCATCCGAATCTTGATAACGTTAAGCGCGGATGATGGCAAACGGGCGGCTGTCGTAAAGCGTCAATTATCGTTATGATTCGACCTCATGATTCGTTGCGGGAACGACGGCAATGATCGCGATCGTTGATTATCGGGCGGGCAATCTTACCAGCGTGGCGCGCGCGCTCGAGCATCTGGGCCATCGCTGCGAGATTACTGATCGCGCGGAGCGGATCCGCGTCGCCGATCATGTCATTTTGCCTGGCGTGGGCGCCGCTGGTGCGACGATGGAGAATCTGCGCGCGCTCGGCCTCGTCAGCGTCCTGCGTGACGACGTAGCGCGCGCCGGCAAGCCCTTCCTCGGCATCTGCATCGGTATTCAGGTACTGCTCGATCACAGCGAAGAGGACCGCGCCGACTGTCTCGGTATTATCGGCGGGGAGGTCAGGCGCTATCCCTCGGCCGTCGATGGCCATCCTTTGAAAGTGCCCCAGATTGGCTGGAACCGCGTGCGCCAGAGCCGCGCGCATCCGGTCTTTGCCGGGGTGCCGGACAATACCCATTTTTATTTTGTGAATTCCTACTATCCGGTGCCCGCGGACCCGACGGTGGTGATTGCGACCAGCGATTACGGGATTCCCTTTACCGCAGCGATTGCTCGCGCCAACGTAATCGCCACCCAATTCCATCTGGAGAAGAGCGGCGAGGCCGGTCTCAAATTGCTCGACAATTTCTGCCGTCTAGGGGCCTGAGCGATGTGCTTGCCGACGCGAGAACATAGATGATCGCCAAACGAATCATTCCCTGTCTCGACGTGCGCGCCGGCAAGGTGACGAAGGGCATACAGTTCCTTGAGAACGTCGACGTCGGCGATCCGGTTGCGATGGCGCACTATTATTACGAGCAGGGCGCCGACGAGATTGTCTTTTACGATATCACCGCCTCGAATGAGCGGCGCGGGATCATGATCGACGTGGTGCGCGCCGTGGCGCGTGAAATCTTTATTCCCTTCAGTGTCGGCGGTGGCTTGCGCACGGTCGACGATATGCGCGCGGTGCTGCTCGCGGGCGCCGAGAAGGTCTCGATCGATTCCGGCGCCGTGCGCAACCCGCAACTGATTGCGGAAGGCGCCCGCGCTTTCGGCAGTCAATGTATCGTGCTTTCGATGCAGGTGCGGCGGCGCGCGCAGAGCGAAGCCTTCCCCTCCGGCTGCGAAGTCGTGATCGACGGCGGACGCACGCCGACCGGCCGCGACGCGCTGCTATGGGCGAAGGAAGGTCAACGGCTGGGGGCGGGCGAGCTCTGTATCAATTCGATTGACCGCGACGGCACCAAGCAGGGCTACGACCTGGAGGTGACCCGGCTGGTCAGCGAAGCGGTGTCGATTCCGGTGATCGCGTCGGGCGGGGCTGGCGAACCGCGCCATCTGCTCGAGGCCTTCACCGCCGGCGCCGCCGATGCCGCGATCGTCGCGTCGATTGTGCACTACGGTGAACATCCATTGCCGGACCTGAAACGTTATCTGAAAAGCCACGGCGTCGAGATTCGCGACGCAGTTACTCTCGAAAGGAGCGTCCCGTGAAAATCGCGCTGGTGGTTTCGGATTTCAACTTCGATGTGACCTCGATGATGCTTGAGCGGGCGCGGCGGCATGCGGAGTTCCTCGGCGTGGAAGTAAGCCACGTGGTCCACGTCCCCGGGGTTTTCGATATGCCGCTCGTGATGCGCAAGCTGCTCAAGCGACGTGACGTCGACGGTATCGCGATCCTGGGCGCGGTAATCAAGGGCGATACCAGTCACGACGAGCTGATTACCGGCCCCGTCGCGCGGACGGCGGTCGACCTGGCGTTGCAATTCGACAAGCCGGTCGGTCTCGGTATCACCGGTCCAGGCATGGATCGGATGCAGGCGCTGGATCGGATCGACAATGCGAAGAACGCGATCGAATCCGTCGTGCGGTTGCTGAAAGGCCTTGAGGAAATCGGCGATTAGCATTACGCTTCGCGCGGCGCCGCGGTCCGCTAACTCAGGAATTTTAACGCAGCTCCGGGGGGCGGCGAGTCCGCGAGGCGCGGCCAAAGAGCAGACTCGCTTGCTCGCTTCGCGCGGCAGCGCGCTCCGCTAGTCCACAGCCGCCTGTGCAAAAACGCCGCCCCACCGATTGAGGCGTGAGTCCGCGCTCCCTATACTCACTCGCGTGGTGGTGACGACGGGCGAGGGCGGAATGCAGCGTGCGCAGACATTTTCCACGCGCGCGGCGGCGCGCATTCTGGCGGTATCGCCGGATCGCATTCGCTATTGGGTCAAACGCAGATTGGTCAACCCGACCGCGCAGCGTGGGCGGCGCTATCGCTTCGCTTTCAATGACCTGCTCATCATGCGGATGGCCAAGGAGCTGCTCCCCACCCGTCGCCATCTCGAACCTTTCCGGCGCTGTTTCGACCGCGTACTGAGCTATTGCGACACCCGCCGTCCGATCACGTCGCTGAATCTGCGCAACGATGACGGCTTGATCGTCGTGCGCGATCACGACCTGGTGTTCGAGGCGGAAAGCGGGCAGTTGCTGCTTTTTGCCGATACCGAGCGACCGGCCGGCAAGGTCGAAGACGGCTTCGGACCCGCGCGGGTAAGGGAACGCTTCGAAGAAGCCCGGCGGATGGCCGAGTCCGACCCGGCGCGCGCCCTGATGTTGTATAGCGATCTGATCGGCCGCGAGCCGCGTAATTTCGAACTGCATATGCGGATGGCCGAGGTGCTCGAACATGAGGGCGATTTAGCCGGTGCGATGCGGCATCTGCTCGGCGCGGCCCTGCTGGTTCCGGGCAATGCCGAGGTTCATGTGCGGCTGGGCTTGATCTATCGCAAGCGCGAAGACTTCAACCTGGCACTGCAGAGCTTTGTTCGTGCCACCGAATGCGATCCGCTTGCGGTAGTAGCCCATCGCAACCTCGCCGAACTCTACGATCGTCTGGGCCGCAAACGGGAAGCGTTGCGCCATTTGAGCGCGCTCCATCGCCTGAGCCGCGATAACTGACGTCCCCGCGCGCGGTCATTCGCACGGCCGTTGGCTTCCATGGGACGGCGGCGATAAGCTGAATCCCAAGATGGATCGTCCCCTCAAGCGTATCGACATTCTGCGCCACGAACTCAAGGCGCTGCGGTTTATCCTCGACAACTTTCACGCCGGCAAGATCGCGCCGGCGAGTATTCCGCCGCGCGACGATTTCCAGTCGGAGCAGGGGCGCGTCCTCTACGATCTCATCCTGCAGGCGCCGAGCCGCGTCGCGGCCGAGGAGAAGATCGCCACGCTCGATCTCGACGACGTCGATACGGCTTCTTTCCTGCGGCTGAGCGGCGAGCATTACTACACTTACCCGGGGCTGGTGCGTGAGCGGGCCGCCGCCATTCGCAGCGGACAGCTCAAGGTCGAAGCGGCGTGAACGCGCTGAACTGCGACGAACTCAACTTTCTGCTCGATCATGAAGGCGCGATCATCGCCTTCCAGGAAAAGGATCAGTCGTGGGCCGGCGCCCTGGTCTTTTCGAGCGAAACCCTGGCGCAGCGTTTCATCGCCGCCAGTCGTCTCGACGTGGCCGAGGTTGCCGCCGTCGCCAGCGACGATCGCGAGAGTATCGCGGCGCTGATTGCCGCGCTGAAAAAGCGGCCGATTCGCTACCTCCTCCTCGATCTCGATTATCAGTCCGGCGCGTGCCGCCAGGTCGATTTCGACGGCGCGAACCTCGGCGCGGTGACGCCGCGGCAATTCACCGCGGCGCACCAGCACGACTGACGGCTGCTCCGCGAGACGCTGATTGACGACCCGGCGATGGATTTCAGCATCGACGATATTGCGCGGGCACGCGAGCGGCTGCGAGGAATCCTGAAGCCCACGCCGATGCTGCGCAGTGCGACCCTTGAGCGCATGCTCGAGGCTGAGATCTATCTCAAGCCCGAGAATCTGCAGAAGACTGGCTCGTTCAAGCTTCGTGGCGCGTACAATCGCGTGGCCACACTCTCATCCGAGGAGGCGCGCCGTGGGGTGATTGCCGCGTCGGCGGGCAACCATGGCCAGGCGCTCGCTTACGCGGCAACGCGCGCCGGTCTCCGGGCGACTATCGTGATGCCGCGGACGGCCGCGATCGCCAAGGTCGACGCGACCCGCGGCTACGGTCAGGAGGTGGTCCTTGCGGGCGCCGATTATCAGGCGGCGCGTGCGGCGGCCGAAGCAATGCGTCAGCAAAGTGGCGCGACTTTTATCGACGCGTATGACGATCACTTGGTCATCGCCGGCCAAGGAACCGTCGGGGACGAGATTGCCGATGAAGTCACGCCCGATATCGTGCTGGTGCCGGTCGGTGGAGGCGGTCTGATCGCGGGAATCGCCGTTGCAATCGCGGCGCGCGCCCCCGCCGCCGAGGTCATCGGTGTCGAAGCTGCCGGCGCGGCGCAGCTCAGCGCGAGTCTCGCGGCGGATCGACCCGTCGCGATTACGCGGCCGGTCGATACCATCGCCGACGGACTCGCCACCGGCCGCATCGGCAAGCTGCCTTTCGACCTGATCCGCGGACGGGTCAAACGGGTCGTGACGGTGGACGATTTCGAAATTGGCGAGGCAGTATTGTTGTTGCTCGAGCGGATGAAGCTGCTGGCGGAGGGCGCGGGTGCCGCGGCTCTGGCAGGCGCGCTCAAAATCAAGTCCGAGCTGCGCGGCCGCCGCGTCGCGATAGTCGTCAGCGGCGGCAACATCGACAGCAACCTGCTCGATCGCATCATCGGCTACGGTCTCACCAAGGCCGGCCGTCTGGCGCGGTTGCAGATCGATCTGCACGACCAACCCGGCGAGCTGCAGAAGCTGCTCGCCTTGATCAGCGAAAGTAGCGCCAATATTCGCACGATCGCCCATGACCGCGTGCGCCGGGATATCCCGATCGGCAGCGCGTGCGTCACGCTCGAACTCGAAACGCGGGGACCCGAGCATATCCGGGAGCTATGGCAGCGGCTGGTCGACCGGGGCTATCAAATCGCGTCGCAGGATCTTCCGCCGTCGCGCCGCGAACACTAGGTTCGCGCCCCGCACCGTCTCTTCAGGTGAACATCGCGGCGATGCCCTTGCGTTTCACCATTTTGCCCGCTGGACGCATCGCATGGGCAAGCGTGTCGAGCGACTTGCGAAATGCTTCGAGCTCGGTCGCCTGTCGCTGACCCAACGCGGTGTCGTCGTCGCCGCGACCTATGGCGTCCTCGCGATCGCGCTTGCGCCTGGCGTAGAAAGGCTCAAACGCGTCGCGGACTGCACGATACATCGGCAGGTTGGGCACGAACGACCCGTGACAATGGGGGCAATGGAAAACCACGCCCGTCTGAAAATGGCGGTAAGGGAGGTCGAAGTCCTTGCCGCAATCCTTGCAGATGACGGGAACGATCCAGCCCAGCGGATCAAATTCGTCGCGCGCCGCCGGTGCGGCGGGCGCGGTTGGCCGAGCCGCGTCGCTCGCGGTCGAAACGGCGACCCCGCCAGCCGGCGCTACAGAATTGTCGGTCTTTTCTTCGGTCATCAGTCGTGATCACTCGTGCTTGCGGAGGGCAAATCCTAACAACCGAAGCGCCCGGCGGCAATTCACGAGACGCCAGCTCAGGAATTGCCCGGACCCACGCGAGGCAAAAAACGGTCGATCGGCATCGGCGATTTCGTATCAGTCGGATGTATCAAAAATGAAAAGCTGAGGGACCGAAGAGAGGAAGAAGTCACACGTTAACAATCTACCGAACCGATACGGGACGATTTTTCAGCGATATCAGGCAGTTCTTCAGAGTTATTCTTATAGGCTTACATCGCCTTTAACGTCAAGAGCGGGCGTCGACGCTGTCTAGTCTTCGCTATTTGCTATGGCGCCTTCCTGGTTTCCGCAGGCGTTTCCGGTCGATGGCACGGATGTTGGATTAAGCTGAGAAGTGGGAATTTCAGCAAGGACCGCTACTTTAAAAAAGCCTTTCGACACATGGGCAATCCTGTATCTTCGTAACGGGGGCAACAATGGATAACGATGATCGTTTTCTGCCGGAATTCGGCGTCCGGGTCTTTCTGGTCGAGGATAACGCAGAGCATTCCTTCATCGCGGTCACCGTGATCCGCCAATTGCTCGGGGAGGCGAGCGAAGTGATAGTCGCCGAGAACGCCGACGAAGCGATCGGTCTGATTGGACAATTCACCGAGCACGATCGGCCCGATCTGATGTTGGTCGATCTGCGCTTACCCGATAACGGTGGCTTCGCCGTTTTGGCGGCGTCGCGCTCGCACGAGGCTTGCGCGAAGGTCCCGGCTTTCGTCATCACCAGCTCGCTCTATGATCACGATATCGCGCACAGCTACGAGCTGGGAGCTTCCGCGGTGCTCTGCAAGCCACTCTCGCGCGCCAGTCTGCGCGAGGAGCTGATCCGGATTGGCAAGCTGCCGCCGGTCGAGTTCCCGACTCGGATCGCCAGCACGCATTAGCAGCGGTCAAGGGCGCGGGGTCAGTCAGTCTGACCTTGCCGCCCCGTCAGATCGAAGGCCAGTGCCCGTTCCACGGGCGCGCTTGTTCATAGGCGTACGCGGCCTGCATCACCAGATCGTCGCGATGGCGTTCGGCGACGATCTGCAACCCACACGGCAATCCCTCACTGGTGATCCCGGCCCGGACGGAAGCCGCGGGATGGCCGCTGAAGTTGAACGGATAGGTAAACACCAGCGCGTGCATCACGTCGTCAATTGGGCGCCCGTCGATCACCTTGGGCGGCGGGCCCGCCGCGGCAAAGGCCGCCGTCGGCAAGGTCGGCGTCAGCAGCAGATCGAAGCGCGCGAAGACCTCTCCGAGCCATTCGTTGAATTGGGTGCGGACGCGGTAGGCCGCGCCATAGTCACGCCAACTGGTTTTCGCGGCATTCTCCACACCAGACAAAAACGCGCGGCCGTACTGTTCGCGATGGGCCTCGAGATACGGGTTCAAGGCGGCAAACGACTGCGGCCCGCCGATCGTGCGCCAGGCTTGCGCGGTCTCGATCACCGGCTCATCGAGAATCGTAACTTGATGGCCGAGGTCCCTGAAAGTCATCGCCGCGGCCGTGGTCGCGCGTCTGACCTCGGGGTCGATCGCGTGGCCGAAATCCGGATGAAACGCGATCCGCAGGTTGTGCGGCGCGTGCTCGAGCACGTCGCAGTAGGAGATTCGCGGATGGGGTAGCGAGCCGGAATCCGACGGATGGTAGCCGACGACCGCGTCCAGATACAGCGCCGCGTCGCGCACCGTCCGCGTGATCGGTCCGACCACTGCGAAGTCGACCCATTGGGTCATCCCCAGACGGGGTCCCGCCGGGATCAATCCCTGCGTCGGCTTGAGCCCGAACGATCCGGTGTAGGCGGCCGGGATACGGATCGAGCCACCCCAGTCGGAGGCCGTCGCGAGCGGCGTCATCCCGGACGCGATCGCCGCGGAACTGCCGCCCGAGGAGCCGCCCGGCGTGCGTGCGAGGTTCCACGGATTGCGACTGGCGCCAAACAGCAAATTCCGGGTAAAGGCGGTATGGCCGAACTCGGGCGTGTTGGTCTTGCCGACCACGATCGCACCCGCCGCCTTGAGCCGCGCGACCTGCACCGAGTCCTCGTGCGCGAGGTTATCCTTGAACGGCGCCGAGCCGAAGGTGGTGGTCATTCCGGCGACGTCCTCGAGGTCCTTGACGCCAAAGGGCAGTCCGGCCAGCGATCCCGTTGCCGCGCCGCGCGCGAGCTTTTCGTCCAGCACGCGCGCCTCGGTCATCGCTTGGTCGAAGCGGGTCGCGCAAAAGGCGTTGAGTTGCGGATTCAGCGCTTCGATCCGCGCGATCGTCGCCGCCATCAGCTCGCTCGGCTTGAGTTCGCGCCGGCGAATCATCGCGAGCAGCTCGCAAGCCGGCATCCAATGCAAATCAGTCATCGTCTATGCTCCGCTATGGTTCTGAATCCTATTACTACCGACGCGCCCCGCCGCAAACCGGAAAGTCTGCCGCACCGGGATTATTGACTAAAACGGGTCTTCCGCCGACGGCGAAAGTGGCTCGATTTGCCGACGACATTCGCTACAATTAGACGACATGAATACCGCCTTGCCGCTGTCCCTGGGGAAACGATTTGGACGCCGCGCCCGTCTTCTGCTTCAGGCCGGAGCCTTCGCGGCCTTGGCCACGATAGCGATCGGCAACTCCCGCCTGTTTGCCGACGCGGGGATTAGCACGTCCTTGCAGGTCGAGGACGTCAGCGCAAAGATATCGCTCGCCGATGCAGAGAGTTATAGCGGTCATCAGCTTGGCGTGACGGTGGATTTTGGCGTCGGGCCCGGTTGGCATATCTACGGCGAGCCACTCCCACCCGATTATACCCCGACCAAAGTAAAGTTCGACGGCGAGCTGATTCAGCGGCAGTCGCTCAAGTTTCCCCCGCCCACGCCGCTACGCTTCGAAGCGCTGGATCAAACGTTCCCCGTCTATCATGGGAGCTTCAAAGTGGTCGGCAATATCGTACTCAAACCGAAGCTCAATCCGGGCGCTTACAAACTCGCCGGCACTATCGAATTTCAGGAGTGCAACGATTCGATGTGCAAGGTTCCTCAGTCGGTGCGCTTCGAACTGCCGCTGACGATCAAGCCGCCGGTTCCGGCGCCGCCCAAGGCTTAGCACGGACCCGGACGTCGCCGATTCAAGCCGCGGCGCGGGCGCCGAGCACCTGTCGCAGAAAATGTCCGGTGTGGGAGTTGGCGGCCGCCGCGATCTCTTCGGGTGAGCCCTGCGCGATGATCTGGCCGCCCCGGTCGCCACCCTCCGGCCCAAGATCGATTACATAGTCGGCGGTCTTGATCACGTCGAGATTGTGCTCGATCACGATAATCGTATTGCCGCTGTCGGCGAGCCGTCCCAGCACACTGAGCAGCCGCTTTATATCGTCGAAATGGAGCCCCGTGGTCGGCTCGTCGAGGATATACAGCGTGCGCCCGGTGGCGCGGCGCGAAAGTTCCTTCGCCAGCTTGATGCGTTGGGCCTCGCCGCCCGACAGCGTCGTCGCCGACTGGCCGAGGTGAACGTAGTCGAGGCCGACGTCGCGCAACGTCTCGAGCTTCTGCCGAATCGGCGGCACCGAGCTCATGAAGTCGAGCGCGTCGAGCACCGTCAGATTGAGGACTTCGGCGATACTCTTGCCCTTGTACTGAATCTCAAGCGTGTCGCGATTATAGCGCTTGCCGCCGCAGACCTCGCAGGTCACATAGACGTCGGGCAGGAAATGCATCTCAATCCGGATAATCCCGTCGCCCTGACATGCCTCGCAGCGCCCGCCCTTGACGTTGAACGAGAAGCGCCCCGGGCCGTAGCCGCGCATCCGCGCGTCGGGCAACTGCGCGAACAGCTCGCGGATATGCGTGAACAGCCCCGTGTAAGTCGCGGGATTCGAGCGCGGCGTACGGCCGATCGGTCCCTGATCAACGTGGATCACCTTGTCCAGATGCTCGATACCCTCGATCGTCTTGAAGGCGCCCGCCCGCTCGCGGCTGCCACCGAGGCGTTGGGCCAGGGCGTTATATAACGTATCCAGCACGAGGGTCGATTTACCCGAACCGGATACCCCGGTAATACAGACCAGCACGCCCAGCGGGAATCCCACGGTGAGGTCGCGCAGGTTGTTCTGCCGCGCGCCGCGCACCGTGAGCCATCGATTACCGACCGGCCGCCGGCGCGCGGGCACCGCAATTTCAGCCGTGCCCGCGAGGTACTTGCCGGTGAGCGAGGCGGGATTACTCATGACCTCCGCGGGCGTGCCCTGCGCGACCACGTAACCGCCGTGAATGCCCGCGCCGGGACCCATGTCCACGATATGGTCAGCCTCGAGCATGGTGTCGCGATCGTGCTCGACCACGATCACGGAATTGCCCAGTTCCTTGAGGCGCTTCAAGGTCGCCAGCAGACGTTCGTTGTCGCGCTGATGAAGGCCGATCGAAGGTTCGTCGAGAATATACAAAACTCCGACCAGGCTCGATCCGATCTGGGTCGCCAGCCGGATCCGCTGGCCCTCGCCGCCCGATAGGCTGCCCGACGTGCGGTCGAGCGTCAGATAGTCGAGTCCGACACCGACCAGAAAGCCGAGCCGCTCGCGGATCTCCTTGAGGATCAGCCGCGCGATTTCGGTCTCCTGCACGGACATTTTCGGCTCCGCGAAGAAACCGGCGGCCTGCTTGATCGACATGCTCGTTACTTCGCTGATCGACTTGCCATTGAAGCGGACGAAGAGACTTTCCTTCTTCAGGCGGCAACCCGCACAGGCCGGGCACGGCCGCATATTCATGAAGCCTTCGAGCCATTCGCGGATGCCGGCGGACTCAGTCTCCTTGTGGCGCTTGTCGAGCCACGCGAGCACACCCTCGAAGGGTTTCGCGTAGGCCTGGCGCCGGCCGCCGCGCTCATAACCGAATTCGATCTCTTCGTCGCCGGAACCATAGAGCAGCGCCTTGCGCACTTTGGCCGGAATCGTCTTCCACGCCTGATCGAGCGTGAACTGGTAATGGGCGGCCAGCGCTTCGACCACGGGTTGCATGTAATTCATCGTGGCCCACGGGGCGATCGCCCCGTCGGCGATACTCAGATCCTCGTTCTGCACCACCAGGTCCGGATCGAAATACATGATCGATCCGATGCCCGAACACTCCGGACACGCGCCATGCGGACTGTTGAATGAAAACATCCGCGGCGTGATCTCCGGATAGGAGATGCCGCAGGTGACGCAGGCAAAGCGCTGGCTGAAAAAGATCTCGCCGCTTTCGCCTTTGGCGTTGCCGTCGAGCCGTTCGACCTTCAGCAGATCCTCGCCATACTTGAAGGCGACTTCGAGCGAATCGGCGAGCCGTTTCTCGATGCCGGGGCGGATCGCGAGCCGATCGACCATCACGTCGATCGTGTGGCGATGATTCTTGTTGAGCGTGATATCGTCGCCGAGTTCGATCAGCTTGCCGTCAATCTTGACCCGTACGAAACCGGCGCGGCGCAAATCCGCGAGTTCTTTTTTATACTCGCCCTTGCGATCGCGGACGATCGGGGCGAGCACATGCAATCGCGTTCCTTCAGGCCAGCTACGGATCCGGTCGACGATCTGCTGCACGCTCTGCTGGGAAATCTCGCGGCCGCAGTTGTAGCAGAAGGCATGACCGACCCGGGCGAAAAGCAGCCGCAGATAGTCATAGATTTCCGTGATTGTGGCGACCGTGGAGCGCGGATTGCGCGAGCTGGTTTTTTGTTCGATCGAGATTGCCGGTGAAAGTCCTTCAATCGAATCGATATCCGGCTTCTCCATCTGCTCGAGAAACTGGCGCGCGTACGCCGAGAGCGACTCGACGTAACGCCGCTGCCCTTCCGCATAGATCGTGTCGAAGGCGAGGGATGATTTTCCCGATCCGCTGAGGCCGGTAATCACGACCAGTTGATCGCGGGGAATTTCGATATCGATATTCTTGAGGTTGTGCTCGCGCGCACCCTTGATGATTATGCGGTCCATCGGGGTTAAATCGCGAGGCGGGCTCCGCCCTGGTTATCAAGGTTACCCGCTATTGCGGCGGAGCGGCGGACGGCCGCCGCCGCATACTCGACCGCCGCGATCATACTGGTGGCGGTCGCCGCGCCACGTCCCGCGATATCATAGGCGGTGCCGTGGTCGGGCGAGGTCCGGACAAACGGCAGACCCAGGGTGATATTCACCGCGCGGTCAAACTCGAGCGTCTTGAGTGCGATTAATCCCTGATCGTGATACATCGCCACCGCTCCGTCGAAAGCGAAGCGGCCGTTGCGGCGGATGAAGGCGGTGTCGGGAGCCAATGGTCCGAAGGCTTCGATTCCCGCCTGTTGGGCACGCTGAATCGCCGGGGTGATGAACTTCCGCTCCTCGTCGCCAAACAGGCCGTTTTCGCCGGCGTGCGGATTCAAGCCGAGCACCCCGATCCGCGGCCGCGCGATGCCAAGCTGCCGCTCGAGATGCGTGGCGAACAGGCTGATCGTAGCGAATATGTTGTCGCGCGTGAGTTGGCGCGGCACCTGGGCAAGGCCGATATGTACCGTCGCGAGCGCAAGCCGCAGATGCGTTCCGGCGAACATCATCCGCCACAGGCGTACCCCCGCGAGTTGCGCGAGCAGTTCCGAATGGCCGGGAAAATGATGGCCCGCGCGGTTCATCCATTCCTTGTTGATCGGCGCGGTCGCCAGCGCGTCGACTTTTCCCGCGAGCGCGAGGCGGCATCCCTCGACGATATAACGGTACGCGGCGTCGCCGCCCTCGACCGTCGGTCGGCCCGCCACGCGCGCGCGCGCCGGCAGACGACCGACACTGATTACGGCGAGCCCGTCGGCGCGCCGCGGCAAGCCTTGGTCGCCGGACCATGCAAACGGCTCCGGCGCGTCGATCGCGAGTTCGCGCGCCGCCGCGCGCATTGCGGCGAGGTCGCCGAGCACGACCAGCGCCGGGCCGTTGCGCTTACGGGCCAGCGCGGCGGCGGCCTTCAGGATGATCTCCCGGCCGATACCCGCGGGATCACCCATGCTCAGCGCCACCAAAGGTGCCTTCGACCTCGTCATCGCCTACTCGGACGTCTCGACGTAGTGCTCCTTGACGAGATCCCGGTCAACCCAGTTCTGGAAATCTTCCTTCGAACGATCGGCCTGCAGTTTCTGGCGGATCGCTCCCTTGACGTCGTTCAGCGCCATGGCGCCCGGCACCAGATGGTCCTCGACCTTGATAATGTGGAAACCGTACTTGGTGCGGATTACATCGGAGACATCGCCGACTTTGACGTTCTTGATACCCTTGGCAATATCATCATTCAGATCGTTCGGGTCGAACTGGCCGAGTTCGCCGCCCTTGGTTTTCGAGTCGTCGTCGGAGTACTGGCGGGCGAGATCGCCGAAGTCCTTGCCCTTGACGAGCTGAGCGTGAACGTCCTCGGCTTTGTGCTTCGCCGCGTCAACCTGCTCCGGGGTCGCGCTGGCGGGCGCCGCGATCAGAATCTGCGCGAGGCGGTATTTCTCCTCGGTCACGTTGAATTCTTCCGGATGATCCTTGTAGTACGCCTCGATATCCGCGTCCGAGACCACCACCTTGTCGCGGACTTCGTGCTGGAACATCGCCATGGCCTGCACTTGCTTGCGGATAGTCGCGCGGAAGTCCGTGTAGCTAACGCCTTGAGCCTGCAGTTGCGCATGCAACTGCTCGTCGGTCATGTGGTTGCGCTCCTCGAGACCCTGGATAAAGCGCTGAACGTCGTCGTCGTCGACTTTGCCGGCGTACTTCTGCGACTCCTCCTGGATGAGTTGCTGGGTGATCAAGGCCTTCAGCTTGGCATTGGGCTCGTCCGGCACCTCGGCCTGCTCATCGCCTGCCGGGTTGGCCGCCGCGGCGCCTTTGCCCTGACCGGTGCCGAAGGTCTTGACGTCCTGCAAGGTGATCGGATTGCCGTCGACGCTCGCCACCACGCTGTCGACCGTATCCGCTGACGGCGGTTCTGGCGCCGGGGGTGTATAGGGCGCCGCCGTGGCGAGCGCCTCGTCGTGGGTCGCGGCGGCGGGCGCGCTCGCGGTGTGACCCGGCCAAAAGGAACCGGGCAGATGCAAGCCCGCATTCGAGCATCCCGCGCTCCCGATAACGACTAAACCGCCGGTGGCGAGTGCGGCGGCGGCCCAAAACGCTCGCAAACGGCGCCCCAATTCAACTTTTTTCATTTGCGCTAGTTGGCGAGCGGCTCAACGGAGCGACCCGGCCAGTTTTCCAACTTTTCACAGGCCGCCAGCGCCTGCAAGACGGCTTCGATTTGCGCGAAAGTCTGCTCGTATTCGCCGACCATAATCTGCACGATAACCTGGTAGGACGGCGTGAGCCGCATCGAAGTGCGATTCGCGTTGGCCATGGCAACCAGTTTCTCCGTTTCGACCGGCGCGTCCGGATGGAACTTGATCTCGAGCTGGTCCTTGTTCAGCAACGCGCTCACGATCATCAGCTCGCGCATCTGCCGCCGCAGGTTCATCGACGCGATCAGATTCTCGACCAGGGTCGGCACCGGCCCGAAACGGTCCCGCATCTCGGCGCGGATTTCGTCGAGACTCTCGCGGGAGCCGGCGCGCGCCATGCGCCGATAGATCACCAGCCGCTCGTTTTCGTCCGGTACCAGGCTATCCGGCACGTAGGCGGGAATCCCCAGCCGCAGTTCGGGTTCGAAGTCGGGCCGTACCGGCTCGCCGCGCAGCTCGTGAATCGCCTGCTCCATCATCTCGGTGTAGAGCTCGAAACCCACCGCCGTGATCTCCCCGGACTGCTCCTTGCCGAGCAGATTGCCGGCCCCGCGATGTTCGAGGTCGCGCATCGAAAGCTTGAAGCCGGTACCGCTCTCCGCTTCGACCAGCTCGCGCAAGGCGTCGATCCGGCGCTTGGCGTCGCGCGTGATGATATGTTCGCCCGGAATCAGCAGATAAGCGTAAGCCCGGCGTTTGGACCGCCCGACCCGGCCGCGCAGCTGATAAAGCTGGGCGAGACCGAAATGATCGGCGCGGTTGATGATCATCGTGTTGGCGTTGGGGATGTCGTGCCCGGATTCGATGATCGTGGTGCAGAGCAAGACATTAACGCGTTCTTCGATAAAGTCGCGCATCACTTCCTCGAGCTGATGTTCCTTCATCTGGCCATGGGCGATCGCGAGCTTCGCTTCGGGCATCAGACCGCGCAGATGACGCGCCATATACTCGATATTCTCGACGCGATTGTGCACGAAAAAAACCTGGCCGCCGCGGTTGAGCTCGCGCAGGATCACGTCGCGAATCAGGCCGTCGTCAAAGTGGGCGACAAAGGTCCGAATCGCCTGGCGGTCCGGCGGCGGCGTCTGGATAACGGATAGATCGCGAATCCCGAGCATCGCCATATGCAAGGTGCGCGGGATTGGTGTGGCGGTCATCGTCAGCACCTCGACCAGTTTGCGCATCCGCTTGATCCGCTCCTTGTCGGCGACGCCGAAGCGATGCTCTTCGTCGATAATCAGCAGGCCCAGCTTGGGAAACTCGATGTCGGGCTGCAGCAGGCGATGGGTGCCGATAACGATATCCACCTGGCCCTTGCGTACTTCCTCGATAACCCGGCGATTTTCCTTAGGCGTGCGGAAGCGCGAGACCATCTCGATCCGGATCGGATAATCCTTGAAGCGTTTGCGAAAATTGTTCCAATGCTGCTCGGCGAGCACCGTCGTCGGCGTGAGCACCGCGACCTGCCGCGCGTCCATCGCGGCGATAAAGGCCGCGCGCAACGCCACCTCGGTCTTGCCAAAGCCCGCGTCCCCGCAGATCAGCCGGTCCATCGGCTTGGTCCGCGCCATGTCACGGATTACTTCGTCGATCGCCGCTTCCTGATCGGGCGTCTCCTCGAACTCGAAACGCTCGGCGAAGTCCTCGTAGTCGCGGCCCGGATGGGGAAACGCGTGGCCCTCGACCGCTTCGCGCGCCGCATAGATTTCGATCAGGTCCGAAGCCATCGCCAGCACGGCCTCGCGCGTGCGCTTCTTGACCCGATCCCATGAGCCGCCGCCCAGACGATCGAGCTTGGCGTCAACGCCGTCGCCGCCGACGTAGCGCTGGACCAGGTTGATACGCTCGACCGGCACGTACATCGTGTCGTTGCCGGCATATTCGAGGTTCAGGAAGTCGCCTTCGAGACCGGCCACCTTCATGTGCTTCAGCCCGCGGTATTTCCCGATGCCGTGCTCGATATGCACGACGAAATCGTCCGGCCGGAGCTCCTCCAGATTGAGAAAGACGCCCTTGCCGGCCTTCCGCGTCCGGCGGCGGGTGCGCGGCTCACCGAACAGGTCCTCTTCGCTATAGACGTAGAGGCCGTCCTTTTGCAGCACGGTGCCGTTGGCAATCTCCCCTTCCATGATGACCGGCCGGAAATCCGGCCAATCGAGCATCTGCGCGAAGCTCTGGCATTCGGTGTTGATCTCGAGTTCGTAGGCTTCCAGATGGCGGCGCAGGCGCGCGGCCTGATTCGGTCCCTCGACCACCATCAGGGCACGGCCCTGCGCGCGACGGATCTCGTTCAGCTCGGCCGCCAGCGGTTCGAAGGAGGGCGCGGCCTGCGCGCCTGTAAGCTCGACCGCGCCGAGCCGGAGACTTGGCTGCGATTTCACCGCGATCGGCTCGGCCCATCCTTCGCGCGGGGCGTTGACCGTCACCAGCGAGCCGGCTTCGACCGCGACCATTCCCGCGAGTGCGCGCTCAAGCTGCTCGACTTGCAGATACAGGGCCTCCGGCGGTGGATAAAAGACCGGTTTCGCCTGCGCGGCCGCGGCCTCCGCCGCGACTCGTTCGACCATCCGCTCCGCCTCGGCCAAAAGCCGGCCCGGCTCGACCAGCCACGCGACGGCATTCGGCGGGATGTAGTCGAAGACCGAGTGGAGCCCGCCTTCATGCAGCAGCGGCAGCAGCCACTCGACGCCCGGGAAGAGCAGGCCATTCTCGAGCGTTTCGGTAAGCTCCGCGGCCTCCTTGCGGACCATCCCGATCTCCGCGCAGCGCAACGCCACCCGATCGATCAGCCGCGAATCGCGCAACCCGGCGGCCGGGATATACCGCGTGCGGATGATCGTCGCCTCGTCCACCTCGCTCAGGGAACGCTGACTGGCGGAATCGAAATGGCGAATCGAAGTCACCAGGTCATCTTCCAGCTCGAAGCGCACCGGGTAGTGATGGAGCGGGGAGAAGACGTCGACGATCCCGCCCCGGACGCTGAAGTCGCCCGGCTCCTCGGTTTGCGGAACCCGCTGATAGCCCATCTCGGCCAACGCTTCGAGCAGCGCGTCGAGATCGGGCCGCTCCGCGAGTCCGACCCTGATCACGGAATCCTCGAAGGCGGGGCGCGGCAACGTCCGCATCATCAAGGCTTCGACCGAAGTTACGACGACCGGCGCCGATGTCCGGCTCAGCGCGTAGAGCGCCGCGAGTTGCATGGCCTGGAAGTCAGACTGGAGCGAAAGCTGGGCGAAGGGGCGTATTTCCCACGCGGGCAGCAGATGAACTTTGCGTCCGGCCGCGTCCGCGGTAGCCGGCTCGTCGAGGAAGAAGGCGAGCTCACCGGCCAAGGCGTCGGCCTGGGCGGCCAGCGGCGTCACCACCACCAGCGGCCGCTCGAGCGTCAGCGCGGTCTCACGCAGCATCAGTGCGTTCGCCGCACCCTTGAGCCCCATGACCGGAAAGCGCCGCTCCGCGCCAAGCCCGATCCGGGCCTTAAGCTCGCTTACCGCCTCTCTCAGACTTCGTTCCACGCACTACCCTTGGCAGGGTGTTGAGAAGGGTTGCCCTTCGCAATCTGAAACCTGCACTGCGGCCTCAACACCCTGCGTAAAAGCTGGCTTCCTTCCTCAATCTTCTCCCCCTGACCAGGGGGAGATAAGAGAGAGGGGGCAGGCCTTGAGGACTTTCTCAACGGACTGCCGGACAAGCGTCGACACTGCCACCGTGTATCGCGGCGGCGTGTCGAATCTAAACATTATAGCAGACGGCTGAGCCCGCACCTTCAGGTCAACCGCGGGGTCGTGGCACAGGATTGGGTCGGACCATCGCGGACGTCGGTTCAAGCGGGGACGAACAGCTTGCCGCCGTCGCGCGCGGAGAGTCGCGGCGGCGCGAGCCGGACCGGCAGCTTGAGCGTCTCATGCGCGCCACCCTGATGCTGCCGAACCAGCGTGAGATAGATCACGTCGCCGGGCTTGAGCACAGCGAGCGCGTTCTTGAGGTCGCTCTCGGACTCGACGCGATTGTCGTCGATCGCGATTATCAAATCGCCGTCCTCGCCCAGGTCGCCCGCCCGTTTGAGCAGCGGCATGATGACCAAATCGAGCGGCGCAAACAATGCGCCCGCCGTCGCGCCACTCGCGCCGAGCTTGGTGAGCTGGCCGCGACCGTGCAACCCGGCCTGCTCGGCGGGGCTCGCCGGGTCGACGCCGACGACTTCAAGGCCATGGACCTCGCGTCCCGGCGTATCGTTCGAAACGATGTACTGGACCGCGATCCCCAGATACGGCAGCTTGCCGGCGGTGGCGTCGGCATTACCGGCGTCGGGCTCCGGAGCGCCATACAGGTCCGCCGGCGCGACGCCCGTCATGTCCGCCGGTATGGGGGGCTCGGCCGCTGGCGTCGAGGCTGAGATTGGCGGCGGCGCGGCGATTCGCGGCGACACATCGAGCGTACCGCCGGACTGGTCGGCCGCAGTCACATCGGCGGGCGCCGATTGCGCGGAACGCACCACGCCCGTCTGGGCCAACCCGGCGAGCGGGATAAGCAGCCCGATCGCGGCGCACCCCAATGCGGCTATCCAGACCCTGCGTCCCATAACCGTCCTATTTTAACCGCGGCGCCGTCGCAGATAAACGGTGTAATGGTTCACTTAACCGCCATCCCGAAACAAACCGTGCTGACCGCCCTTGAAAGCCGGTGAGCCGCCGTGCGAAGAAACCTGGGGGAGCACCGTATTGCCATGAAAATTCTCTCGACCGTCGGATTAACGCCAGCCGAAATCAAACAGCTCGAACAGCTCAGCGGGGGGGCCGAGATAATCGACCGGCGCTGCCGCTCCCAGGCCGAGATGATCGAAGCCGCGGCCGGTGGATGCGACGTGCTGTTCAGCTTCCGCGCGCCCGATGCGTTGATCCGGCAAGCGCCAGGACTCAAGTGGATTCAGTTTCTGAGCGCGGGCGCCGACCACGTGATGAAGGGCGAGCTGCAAGCCCGCAAGGAAATCGCGATCACGAACGCGAGCGGCATCCACTCGACGCCGATTGCCGAGTACACGATCGCCTCGATGCTCGCCTGGTCGCATGGCTTCCACGTCACGCTGCGCGCGCAGATCCGCCGCGAATGGAAGCGTAACTGGGATTTCATGGACTCGGTCGATTCCTTGCGCGGCAAGACGCTCGGCGTCATCGGCTACGGCTCGATCGGCCGCGAAACCGCGCGGATGGGGCAGGCGCTCGGCATGACGGTGCTGGCCTTGAAGCGCAATCCTGATGAACGCCGCGACACGGGCTGGAGCCCGCCGGGCATCGGCGATCCCGAGGGACGGATTCCGGCGCGCTGGTACGGCCCCGACGGCTACACGGCAATCCTGCGCGACAGCGACTTTATCACCGTCACCCTGCCGGCCACCCCGGCCACCCGCTGCGTGATCGGGCGGGCGGAGATTGCCGCGATGCGTCCGCATGCCTACCTGGTGAATATCGGGCGTGGCGAAGTGATCGATCAGGAAGCCCTGATCGAGGCGCTGCGCGACAAGCGCATCGGGGGCGCGGGACTCGACGTTTTCGAGCGCGAGCCGCTCGAGCAGGAGAGCCCGCTGTGGGATCTCGAGAATGCGATCTTGACGCCGCACATGTCGGGATCGTTCAGGGGCTACAACTCCGCCTGCTGCGAGCTTTTCGCGGAGAACCTCGGCCGCTTCGTGAAGGGCGCACCGCTGCTCAACGTCGTCGATCGCGCCCTGGGGTATTAGGCAAGCTCTGCACAAGTCTCATTTTGTCATTCCGAGCGCAGCGAAGAATCCCGGGATTCTTCACTGCGCGGACTCCGTTCAGAATGACAGAAAGGCGCTTATAGTTACAATAAGTAGCGTCGTCATCCTGAGAGTTTGTGAATTTTTCGATTCGCGCCAGAGCACCATCATTGTCATCCTGAGCCGAAGGATCTGCCTCCCCGCTATTTTGGCCCCAAGTGCAGGGTCCCTAAAGTTGGGTGAAGTCACTTTGCGCAGAGGGTCCTCAGCCGCAGCTCACTTGCCGCTGAACTTCGCCGCGCGCTTGCCGAGGAACGACGCGATCCCCTCGCGGGCGTCGGCGGTGCGGCTCATATCCGCGATTATCGCGGTCTCGAATTCCATCTGTTCGTACAGCGGATTGTTGAACGTAGCGTAGAGCAGGCGTTTGACCCCGCCGAAGGCCTGCGTCGGCCCTTGCGCGAGTTCGCGCGCGATCGCGCCCGCCTGATTGAGCAGATCGGCGTCCGGCACGACCCGGGTGATCATGCCCATCGCCTCGGCCTCGCGCGCGGCGACGGCGCGATTCGTGAGCATCAGCTCCATCGCGCGTTTGAGCCCGACCAGTCGCGGCAGGTAGTAGGTGCTGGAGCCGTCCGGCGTGAGACCGATACGCGTGTAGGCGACCGTGAAGCGGGTGGCTTCGCCGGCCAGCGTGATATCACCAATCAGCGCGAGACTGAGCCCGGCGCCCCCCGCGTTGCCATTGACCGCGATCACGAGCGGCGCCTTCATCCGGGCAAAGCGCTGAATCGCGGTATGCAGATACATCGTGACCTTCTTCAGATGGCCGGGCAGCTCTTCGGCGGGTTGCGCCGCGAACGATTTCAGGTCGCCGCCGCCGCAGAACAATTTACCCGCCCCGGTCATCAGGACCGCGCGGATGTTCGGGTCCTCTTCGCACTTGAGGGCGGCCGCTTCGAGCGCCATCGCCATTTCGAGATTCAGCGCATTGGCGGCCTCAGGCCGGTTGAGCGTGAGATGCGCGACGTTCTCGCGAACTTCCAGAATTACCTCAGCCATCGCTATTTCTCCTGCGGACTAATCGATGTCAGCTTGCGCGTCGACCCGTCAGACTACGCGACTTTGCCGGGCGCCTCAAATTAGCGAGCGATACCAGTCCGCGATCGCGAGCCCTATTGCGTCCGGCGAATCCTCCTGGATGAAATGCGAACCCTTCACGGTCACTTCCCGCCGTCGCCTCAATCCCCATGACGCTGACCGTCAGGCTCATCGGCCTCAAAAAAGGCCGCGACGCTATCCACAAATTCCACACACGACACATTCATTTTCCGCGCTGTCGGAATCTAGGGACGGTTCCAGATAACACGGACAACCTGGCTTCCGCGCATCTCTTTCACGGATATGATAAATCGCTCAATTTGAGACACACCACCCATCACGGCCAATTCTACGACGGGGTCGACTCCTCGTCGCTTCGCCATCCACTCCCTGTATGGGTAGTCGTCGATCGACGAAAACGTTGCTCGACCGCGCGGTTGCGCGTAGGGCCTCGTGTTTCCTGTGTTTATGGGAGCGAGAGTGATCAATTCGCGGTACTGCTCGATCAGCGTACGCGTCTCGATAGAGAGAACGTCATGATTCGAGGAAGCATACGGACCCGCATTAAGCAGCCGCCTCAGCCGCTCCTCAGTGAGCCAGAAGAAGACCCTCGCATTTAGCATCTGGTACCACGCGGATGGCGTGAGACCGTCGAGTAGGCACCGCTCCAGTGCAGCGTCCGTCATCGGCTTCTGATCACGGACAACCGCTTGCCCATGAATTTCATGTTCGATAGTGACACTTTTAGGGCGGCGGTTGCTCTCCAGCTGGTCGCGCGGGAAGCCCGCATAGCCGAACAGATCCAGCAACGCTGAAGTGCTCAGCAGCCCATGCGTGCGGATACTACGCCAGCTTCCTCGCTCAGCCATATGAAAGAGAACGGGATGACGCGAAACCAGCTGCTCAAGATCTTCTGTGTTCACCAGGACCGCCGGTCTATGATATTGCGCCAATGAAATCGCGTCGAAATCAGTGTAACGGGTACTCCCGACACTCGTTCGACCTCTTCGATGAATCTCAACGTGCGAGCTGTCAATTGCTCGAATCTAAGAGCTTTCTGGTTTTTGGCGTCCAAATAGTCGACGAAGGTGAGGGCGATATCCGTTGGCCCGTTCAAGACTGCGGACTGGCGAAGCTGCATCCAATCGAATTCCGCGATCCGGCGGGGCTTGTGTGTCGTGGAAGTGATTTCGGTATTTGTCACTTCTTCGACTGGCACACCAGAGCGTCGAGAGATTTCTTCCATGGTGATTTCTTGGCTCATCGGGCCTGAGGTCCCACCGACTCTGATCGGATATGTACGGCATACCATGACGACACGGCGGACACGAGTCGGCGAGATCCCTGCTTCAGCCAAACAACCGGAGACGGTAGTGTCCCGAGAAGTTACGTGCGGATACGAGCCGTGATACAGGCTCAAAGAAGTGCCTTGTGTGCCCTCAAGCAGCACCTTCTCATTTCGCAGATAAGCAAGTTCAAGGATCGGCCCAATTTCGCGAACGAAAGGCTTCAATTCGCGCATGTCCTTTGCTAGGAGGACGAGCGGTCTGCCTTTCTTGTCGATTTGACCGCGGTCGTTGATCCTCCGCGCAGTAGCTTCTCCCACACCTTGTGCCGTCGAACCGATCGATCCAAGTCGGCGCTGTTCTCGCTTGACGTCCGTTTCGTTGATTATCATCGCGGAAGGGTCGATCGACAACCGATCATGAGAGGCCTTGAATAGTGCAATCTCGTCGAGCAGTGTCGGAACGCGTAGCACAGCGCCGGGCCCTATAAGAAGCTTGGCGTCGGGGCATCGCGTGCTGCCGGACGGGAGGTGGTGAAACGTTTGGATGGGATCCCCAAACACCTTGTGGCCGGCGTTCGGTCCGCCCACACGCATAAGATACTGATATTCGGGCGCAATATGAGAAATGATGTTGCCTTTCCCTTCGCTGCCATACTGACCACCAACGAGTACATCCACAATTCGGGTGATAGTGCGAGGATAGAGTCCTAGTTGTGCTACCGCTCGGATCAAAACCTCCTCGGCTGTACACTGGTCAGTCTTAACAACGATATCGGCCATATCCGCCAGTTCTTCAACATTCCGCTCGGTGCGATTTCTCCTAACATGTTCATATGAACTGACTTCGGTAAGCTGGCTATTCTTAGATGCATAACGTTTACCCAGTTCATCGTCGGAAGCCGTTAGATGAATATGGTAAACCCGCGTGGGAAACGCTTCGCGGATCCCGTCGATTTGCCGAGTGATTCGCAGTGCATCGATGACCACTATCGACTCGGCCGGGAGACTATCGAGGCGGCGTTCCAAAGCCTTTTGGATCCACCTGCCATTTGTTGAGCGATCGAGAGCGTCGCCCGCTCGCTGTAACGCAACGCGTTCGTTGGAAATTTTAGGTTTGAGGGTCTGAATCAGTTCGTGGGTCTTATAGCGAATCGCCTTATAGCGATCAGCCAGCGTTCAGCGAGCGTCGATTTTCCTGAAGAAATCGGACCAGACAGTAGAACGATCTTGCCCCCCATCGTTGAGTGTCCGGATTATTGGTCGCGGCTCGTATTGACGAAGAAATCGTCCTGCACAGGATCTAAATTTCGAGGTGGAAGATCATATACCGTAACTGTATTCTGAAACCTAAGTAGTTTTTCGGCTACAAGCTCTTCGATAAGTTGCCACGATCCGCCGGCGGCCCCTGTTCCAATCCGGGGCATATGGATAGAAGCTTTTTCAGTAAGAACTTTCGTCGCGACCGTTTCAAGGCAGCGCTCAAGGGCTTCATAACGAAGGCGAGGCGCCTCCGCAGCACCGTAGCCATGCTGCGCAATCATACTCGCAATCCAGACTGAATCCGCCGCAAGAGCGAAGTGCACGTTCCCGAGCTGTAATTTCCGTCCGCCACTTTGTGCCCAATCTTTGAACGCTTGCTGGACATTCGGGAACTTCCGCCGAACATTTGCGGCAAATCCACTTCCACCCCAAATGAAAGACCGGTCCGGGACTATGTGGCAGATCATTCTTACCCCCGATCCCCTGGGGTCGAGCGCGTCGCCATGCACGTACTGCAAACGGTCAGCTGATCTCGTCTCTTCGCCATCCGCGGTGCGGATAAATCCGGCAACGCGAGGATAGCGGCTACCCGGATAAGGTGACAGTCCCACGCATTGCACATCAAGCGGATCTGTGAAGACGGGCCAGTGCTCGACGCGATGAGCCGTGTAGCCTATGGCTGTACACTCTGCCAATACAGTGTCCGCGCCTATTGTTCGACCCGCTGCCGGAAGTTCAGCGGTCCAGGCGCGCGACGGATGAAGTAGTTTACAGCATAGGACGGCTTTTCCGGCCGAGGGTGCGCGGACGCGCAGAACATCAAGGCGGACTCGTATGTTAGCTTTATCGCTCGTATCAGGATCGCTTCAGATGACACGCCAAATTCGAGCCGCTTGCGCATCAACTTCTCTAATGACAGGCGTTCTTCTCTGATCTCAGCGAAGCTGCCCACAGGCATCACGAGTTCAGATGCTGCTATGTTACAAAGGACCTCAAGCTGCCATTCGTCACTCCGCGCGTTCGCGTGACTTCCACGGTTGCGAATTTCCTCCGCACAATCGGGGAAAAACGAGTGCGCGATCTCGTGCGCAATAGAAAATCGAACGCGCTCTCGCGGCTGCCCCGGATTGAACTCGATCGCTAACTCAGTGAGTCCAGTCGGGACTGTCCGCGCGTCCACTATATCGCCACGTGGACGCGCGACAATACCTAATATGTCAGCAAGCTTTATTGGATCAAACGGTGGCCCAGACCAACCGCTGTCGAGAGCTTTAAGGACGGTGTCGCGGGCTCGCTCCTCGATGACAGCTATTGGGTCTCGCGTTCCAGCCAGCGAGAGGACAGACTTGTTGGTCCAGCGCTTCGACACCGATCGCTCCATCTCGCACCTCCGCCGCGCTTCGGAGTGTACTCATAGATTCAGGCGATGCCAATCAAAATGGCCCCGTCGCGGTCCTGTCCCCCTTGTCGGACTAGCTGCCCATCGACCGTCACACCTCCCGTCGTGACTTGACTTGCACACCCCTAGCTCGGCTTGGCGACTCGTCGAGCGAAGGCCGACGTTCGCGCCGCGTCAGTTAGCTATAGATCGATACCAGTCCGCGATCGCGAGCCCGATCGCGTCCGGCGAATCCTCCTGGATGAAATGCGAGCCCTTCACCGTCACTTCCCGTTGATTCGGCCATCGGCGGCATAGTTCGCGCTGGCGTCCGGTCAGTATCGATCCCGGATCCGCGTTGATGAACAGTTTGGGGAGGCTGCTGCCGGCGAGCCACGTGGCGTAGTCGTCGACAATCGCGGTGACGTCCGCGGGGTCGCCCTCGATCGGAATCTGGCGCGGCCAGGTGAGCATCGGACGCCGCACCTCGCCCGGCTCGCCGAAGGGCCGTCGGTACGCGTCCATCTCGGACGCACTCAGCGGGCGTAGGACACTGGCCGGCAGGATTCGTTCGACAAAGACATTCTTCTCCAGAATCATCCCTTCCCCACCCGGACCGCGCAGCGCCTGAAACATATTGCGCGCCGCCGCCGGCCAATCGTCCCAGCGAAGCGGCGCGACGATCGCTTCCATATACGCGATCCCCTTGACTGCCGCGCGATGGCGATTCGCCCAATGAAAGCCCAGCGCCGAGCCCCAATCATGAATGACCAGCGTGACATCGCGCGTGAGCTCGAGCTGCTCGAACCACGCGTCCAGGTAGCGCGCGTGATCGACGAAGCGATAGGAGCCGTCGGGCGCCTTGCCCGACGCGCCCATGCCAATCAGGTCCGGCGCGAGACAGCGGCCCATCCCGGACAGGTGCGGGATGATATTGCGCCACAAGTACGACGAGGTCGGATTCCCGTGAAGGAAAACAATCGGCGCACCGGCCCCCGCCTCGGCATAGGCCATCGTTGTGCCCGCCACCGGGATTCGCTTGCGCGGTAGCGTGTCGGCTGCGGCAATCGTCGCGTCACTCATCGCATCCCTCCGTCAATGAATTTGAGAGATAGGTCGTCACGCCGTGCGACGCAAGCCACCGCCCGGCTTGCCGCCGCAGCCGCGCGCGGAGCAGAATTGCGATCGTCGCATCTGAGTCGCGAGGTCAAGTCGATGGCGGAACGCAGACGCAAGTTCTACGGCTGGGGCTATGAGGATCAAGGGCCCAATGCCGAACAGCAAAAACATATGGCTGAGCGGATGGCGCAGCGGTTTGGCCTGGCGGAACTGAAGATTGCACCGGCGCCGACCGAAGCTGACCTTAATCTGCGCGCGCCACGCGTAAAGCCGCCCGACGCGCTCGCCGCGATTTGCTCGACGCGGGTCCATGATCGCGCGGAGCACAGCTATGGCCGGAGTTTCAGCGATGTCGTGCGTGCATATCGACGCGAGTTTCCCAATCCGTTCGATTTTGTCGCGTACCCGCGCAACGAGGAAGATGTCGTGCGCATCCTCGAATGGTGCACGTCCGCGCGGGTCGCGGCCTCGCCATATGGTGGCGGTTCGAGCGTGGTCGGCGGGGTCGAGCCACCCGCCGGCGGTGACTACCGTGGCGCCGTCTCGATCGATCTGGGCAAGCTCGACCTGGTGCTCGAAGTCGATCGGGCGTCGCGCGCGGCGCGGATTCAGGGCGGCGTATTCGGGCCGGCGCTTGAGGATCAGTTACGGCCGCACGGACTCACGCTGCGCCATTTCCCACAGTCCTTCGAATTCTCGTCGCTCGGCGGATGGATCGCGACCCGCTCCGGCGGACATTACGCCACGCTCTACACCCATATCGACGATTTCGTGGAATCGACGCGCGTCGTGACGCCGGTCGGCACGCTCGAGTCGCGGCGGCTGCCCGGCTCCGGCGCCGGGCCCAGTCCGGACCGGATGTTCATCGGCTCAGAGGGCACGCTCGGCATAATCACGGAGGCCTGGATGCGCCTGCAGGATCGCCCGACGTTCCGCGCCGGCGCGTCAATTGCGTTCCCGGATTTCATCACCGGCGCCAAGGCCGTGAAGGCGATCGCGCAGGCCGGACTGTATCCAGCCAACTGCCGCTTGCTCGATCCCGGCGAAGCGGCGAAGGCCGGCGCGAATCAGGGTGAAGCCGCCGTGATGGTGCTCGCGTTCGAGTCCGCCGATCACGCGCTCGAGCCCTGGATGAAACGTGCGCTCGAATGTTGCGCCGACTTTGGCGGTCAGATTCCCAAGGCGGCGGGCGCGACCCGCACCGACAAGGAGGCGACCCACGAAGGCGCGGCGGGGGCCTGGCGCGACGCTTTCCTCAAGGCGCCCTATCTGATCGACTCGCTGGTCGCGATGGGCATGGTGTCGGATACTTTCGAGACCGCGATTACGTGGGACCGGTTCGAGGATTTTCACACCAGGCTGATGGCGAGTGCGCGCGAGGCGGTCACCCGGGTCTGCGGCCAGGGTTCGGTCACGGTGCGCTTCACGCACGCCTACCCGGACGGTCCCGCGCCGTATTACACCATCCTCGCGCCGGGCAAAGCCGGCTCGCAGCTCGCGCAGTGGGCCGAGATCAAGCGGGCGGTGTCGGATACGCTGATCAGCCTCGGCGGGACGATTACGCATCATCACGCGGTCGGCCGCGATCATCGTCCGTGGTACGATCGTCAGCGTCCGGATCTCTTCGCGCTGGCTTTCAAAGCGGCGAAGCGCGCGCTCGATCCGCAGGCCGTCCTCAATCCGGGCGTGCTGATCGATCCTTAATAACCAAGTGCCTTGATACTGAAGTGCTGCGCTATTTTCTTATTGGCATTATCATTGGTGGAGTTCTGTATACGCTGATGAGCCGTCCCGCTGGCAAGAGTGATCAGGTTTTTCGGCGCCCCAATTCGTTGGAGCGAGTTTTCAACCGCATTTTCGGGATGCTGATCGGGCTTGGCCTGGGCCTGCCGCATAACTATCTGCTCGAGGTGCGCGGCCGGAAGAGCGGACGGCTTTATACGGCGCCGATCGATCTATTGGAGCTGGAGGGCCGGCGTTATCTGGTCTGTCCGCGCGGCCGCGCGCAGTGGGTGCGCAACGCCGAAGCGAGTGGCCGGGTGGTGCTGAAAAAAGGGCGGACGAGCAACGAGTATACGCTTCGGGCGCTCCCTGACAGCGCAAAGCCGGCGATCCTCAAGGGCTACCTCGACAGCTTCAAGACCACGGTCCAACGGTACTTTCCGCTGCCCGCCGGATCGCCCGCCGCGGCCTTCAAGCCGTTTGCCGATCGCTATCCGGTGTTCGAGTTGAAATCGCAGTAGCGTGACGGCCGCGCGCAACTGACGTTAGTCGGGCTGTCCCCGGCGCTTGCGCCAGCCCGTGTCACCGGAAAGACGGCGATCCCGAGAGCTACGGCGATGCATGGGTGTTCATCGGCGCTTCGGTTCGGCTATCGACCGTTCCGGCCCATCGTGATCCGGGGCGGGGAAATCGGCCCACGATGATTGGCCAAGAGCTTATCGGTTCTCGGTCTTGAGGTTCGGGACCACGTACACTCCGTCGGCCCTCAACTCGACCCGTTGAGTTGGATCGCCAGCAATGCGGCGAAGGTCTTCAGGGCGATAGTACCCAGTCTGGCGATAATGTTCCTGCGCTTCCCGTACCCAGTCGGGCGGGTCACTCTGCGCTATCTGTTGCAAAAGGTCTTCGATTTTCAACTCGTTGGCCATGCCTCTCCCTCTTGCTCGGTAATAGCGGCGTCAAAACGTTTGTGCCTGACCCATCGAAAGTTACGATCTGATGTAACGACGGCAATTTCGATAGGGCCACCGCAGATCTGCGGGAACTGCGAGAATTTGAAAGCCTTGATCGTGCTGTAAATGGATGAATGGACGAGATCGATGGCGTCACGGATTGGCAGGCTTAGTGATCCAACTCGCAGTGCGTGTGCCTGTATCATTTGCATTAGCTGCGGCAATTCAGGGCCGGTCCACTTACCTGAGGTTATCAATTGCATAAGCAACTGCGGGTCTATCCCCGTTAGCAACCGTTGGGCCATGTTAGGCGCACCCCAAAACATTGGGGTGTTAATCGGCAGAAGTGCGGGTTGGGGCTTGGTCGCGCGCGGGTCAAAAAGGATTTGAAATGCTTGCGGTGTGCGGTCTTGAGCTTTGGAGTATCCGCCAAGGCAAAACCCGGCTGTAAACTGCTGAGCGAGGTTCGTAACCTCGGCTAGTTCTTGCGGTGTCTGCGTTCCACCCTTTGCAATCAGCGAAGCAGCGCGCGTAATTTGCGCAGCAAATGCCTTGGAATATTCCTGCCAGAAAAGGTCCGCCCACTGATTCGCAGCCTCAACAACCGTAAAGCTGGCGTTGGCGCTGAGCTTATCAGCTAGACGCGCAATTAAGGTACGATAGGAAACAGTTCCGATACTACCACCGATGCCCCATGCAACAATTCCGAGCGTCCCGTTGTTGTCCCCGATCTCGAAGATCTTTTGAGCATAATTCAGAAAATGCGGCAAAGGAGTTGAAGCGGTTGCCGTGCTATCTGCGCCAAGAACAACGCCTTCCGTTGACACATACCCGACTGCAATCGTCATGCGACCGCACCTTTTCGTCGAACCAACGGGTGTAGCAGTATCGGATCGGTGTCCTAATTTCAAACTGTGGGTGGAGTGAACCCGCCGGGCTGGACAGCACCAGCCCTTGTCGGTCAGCAGAGCTTCAGGCGACGCCGGCGGCGGTTCGGACGGCGCCCGTCAGCTTGATCGCCTGACTGACCCAGGCGTCGGCGTTGATCAGGTGTTGGAGCGCGTCGAGGTGTTCCGGATCCTGAATGAAACTGGCGATCTCGGCCATCGCCTTTTTCAGCCAGTCCGAGGCGTCCATATTGCGTTCGTCGGCAAGCTCGGCCGCGCGTTCGTCGGTCCGCGTCGTCATAACCAGTGGTCGGCCCGTCATCCGCGCGCGTTTCGCCAGCGCGAAGCGCGCGGCGTCGACCCCTTGCGTACGACACAACTCGCGGTCGCCCGCGCTGAGGAAGCGCGCCGCGACGTGACCGGTGACGCGCGACAGGCAGCCATGCGCCGCGCGCAGGTTCGCCGGGTTGGGCGCCGCCACGGACGCGCGGATCTGATGGATCGCACGGCGAAGATGCTCCCGTGTGCCGGCCGCCGGGCCGGCCTCGGCCGCGGCGATCGCTGTCAGATACAGGTTGGGATTGTTGGTGACCGCCGCGCGCAACAGACGCTGCACGGCGCCGTCCCCGGAGAATTCGAACACCGGGCTGATGTAGCGATAGAGCTTCGCGGCCAGCGCCTTGGCGCCCGCGGCGGTCCATTCGACCCGGCCCTGAATGACGCCGTCGACGAGCCGCAACTCCTTGATCCATCCCGCGGCAGGCGCCGGCTGCCCTTGCGGCGCACCGAGGTCGATCGCGTGGTCGAAGTCGATCGGCAAGCCG
Organism: Binataceae bacterium (SeqCode); assembly: GCA_052145175.1. GTDB lineage: Bacteria > Desulfobacterota > Binatia > Binatales > Binataceae > JAJPHI01. The sequence continues at coordinate 35,823 of JBKQPD010000169.1, forward strand.
GCCGTCATACCGAGCTTGCGGGTGGCGGCGATTACCGCCGCGGGATGCTCGTTGCGATAGGGGCCGCGGCCGTCGCGGCCGTTAAATACGCCCGCCGGAATCAGGTCAATCCACGCCGATCCGGACTTACGCGATGATGATTTTCCCGCCGCATGCGGCGCCGTCTGGGCGTGACCACGCGCGCGCGACGCGGCCGTCTTATGATTGGTGGTCAGCGCAAGAATGCACTCGCCGAGGTCCATCAGTTGCTCTCCATTGCCTGAGTTGGCACGTTCGATGGTTGCGGAAGGAAGGCCGCACCGGGCCATATCGACCGACCTAGATATAACATGCCTCACAGACGGATGCAACGGATTATTGCTAACGATTTATTGGTAACACACGCCGCCGATATACTGCAACGTCCGCGGGTCACCGCCCGCATGGCGCGTCAGCTGACCTGGCGCGACACGAGCGCGACGAAGTCGGCCTCCGTCACGATCCCGACGAGGCGGCCGTTCTCGACCACCGGCAGGCATCCGATCTTGCGTTCGCCGAGGATCCGCGCGGCCTCCGCCAGCGGCGTGTCGGGACTGGTGGTGATCGGTTCGCCCGCCATCACATCCTTGACCGCCAGTGAGTCGAGGATTTTTCGCTGTGCGTGACGGCCGTAGCCGAGGGCTTGGGCCAACGCCCCGCGGAAGAGATCCCGCTGCGTAAGAATTCCGACCAGTTGCCGCTCGTCGTCGTCGAGCACGGGCAGATGGCGGATGCGTCCGAGGTTCATAATGTCGTCGGCCAGTGTGAGCTTGTCATTGCGCTTGAGCGTGGTCACATCCGTGCTCATGATGTCTTTAACCCGCAACCCTTCCATCGTTGACCTCCTTTAATCCTGTTCGCTATGTCCGTTCAGGCGATCACAAGCAGCAGCCGGCTGACGCCGCTCGCGGCCGTGCGCTTGAGCTTAAAGCCGCTATGCTCGAGCACTTCGATCATTTGATAGTTGTTCGCCATTACGTCCGCCTGAAATTCCTTGATCCCGTGGGCTTCGCCGATAACCGCGAGATGGTGCAGCAGCGCCGAACCGATCCCTTTGCCCTGATGTTCATCCAGGATCGAGAAACCAACTTCCGCGCGAGCGGGATTTGCCGGGCCCTCGCTCATATAGTGCGCCACCCCGATAATCGGTTGCTCCCGTTCTTCACCGAAAGTCGCGGCCAGCCCGACGTTGGCAACAAAATCGAGAGCAATGAAACGCGTCAGCTCCCCTTCCCCCAATGATCGCTTACCGCCGTGAAAACGCACCAGCATCGATTGGGTGCTCAGCCCCTGGAAGTGGGCGAGCAGGCGGTCATGATCGTCGGGACCGATCGCCCGAATGTTGATCGGGCTGCCATCGAGCAGAACCGCCGAAGCCTGATAGCTGCTGATCGCAGCGGCCGCGTTCATTTTCGCACCCAATCTCCGTGCGCCGACTAATGCCGGTTACTCCCGACACTTAGCAGATATCATACCGCGGCGCGGGAGCCTGTGCGCGGCAGCTCGGTGAGCGGCTCACCGTTCAAGAATAGTCGTCAACGTACTCAGGCTGGCACGCGCGCCAATCGCGATAAGCAGATCGCCCGCGACGAGCAGGGTCTGTGATGTCGGGAGCAGAAGGATCGGTTCGCTCCCGCGCTTGAGCGCGACGAGGCGGACGCGCTCGTTCGCCCGCTCGACCTCCCCGATACTTTTGCCAACTAGATCGCTATAGGCGGGAACCACCACCTCCTCGATACTGATCTCTTCGTCGCCGTGGCCGGGAAGAATCAGCCCGAGAAAATCGACCACCGAGGGGCGCGCGATCGCATTCGCGATGCGGAGCGCACTCCATTGGTACGACGAGATCGCCCGCTCGACCCCGGCGAGGCGCAGATGCTTCAGCCCGATTTCGGATTCCGCCCGGGCATGGATCCGGATATGCGGGTTGCGGCTGCGCGCCGAGAGACTGATAAAAACGTTGTCGGGATCCGAGGCGGTGGCGATCACGATATCCGCCGCCTTGCCGATTCCGGCTTGATCCAGGACGCCTTCATTGAGCGCCGAGCCCAAAACATAGAGTTCCTCGTTGCGGATTAGTTCGGGCTCCTTGCCCGGATCGCTTTCGACAACCACCACGACTATGCCGTCGCGGCGCAGCTCTTCGGCGACAATCTGGCCGAAGCGGCCGTAGCCGCAAAGGATAACGTGGTTTTCAAGCTGCTGAATCTTGCGATTCATGGCGCTCCTCTCAAATAGCTCGCGGAGCTGACCACCGACGACCGCTTCGGTGACGCTGCCAAAAAGATAAAAGGCGGTGCCGACCCCCGTGAAAATCAAGCCCATCGTGAAAATCCGTCCGGCCGTGTCGAGGTGCTTGACCTCGTCATAGCCGACGGTCGTGATCGTAATGACGGTCATGTAAATCGCGTCGATAAAGGACATCCGCTCGATCAGCATGTAGCCGGCGGTACCGACAGCAAGCAGCGCCGTCACAACCGCAATCGCTACAAAGACGCGATGCGTCGGATGCCTGGCGGTCGTCGCCGGGGCGCGCCTTTGCGCGGCGCTGGTCGGCGTGGGAGGACGGCGGACGGAGCGGTTCAGAATAGATTCACGCAAGCTCTGCGAATCATATGCGGTTCAACGTGTTTCGACCACTATTCCCCCGCTCAGGCGTGGGCACGGCGGTGTCAGCTAGTCCGCGCGAAAGACGCCGAGTGCGCCTTTGTAGGAGTGCGCGCCGGTTTCATCATAAAAGCGATAATCACCGGGTTCGTTGACTTTGAATTCGAGGACGGCGCCCTGCGCGGGACCAAGCTCCACGCTCGGCACCTGGTGGAGCACGTTAGCGGGATTGCCACCGAGGTACACCGAATTGAAGATGACGCCGGAGACGTGAAAAGTCGTGCTCAGATTCGGCCCGGCGTTGAGGAAGAAGAGCCGCACCGGGGTGCCGACCTTGATTCGGAGCGGGTCGGAAACCGAGTAACGGCCGATCGCACCGTTGAAGACGACGAAGTCCGGCTGCGCCGCCAGCATCCGCGTATGGTCCCCAATCACCAGACCATGCGGGTCGGGCGTGCCGTAGAACTCGCCCTGCACCATCGTGACTTCCTGCGCCGCGCCGCCGGGCCAGCCGGCCCGCGGCTCGACGATCATCATGCCGTACATGCCACTGGCCACGTGATCGAGCACCGGGATCGCGCTGCAATGGTAGTCGAAAACGCCGGGCACCGCGGCGGTGAAGCTGTAGCTGATGGTCGAGCTGGGATCGCCGCTGAAATGCCGCGGTGCGATCTGCGCCGCGAGGCTTTCGATACCGTGCGCCTCGCTGGTCTGATTGAGCAGGCGAATGGTGACGTGGTCGCCCTGATGGACGCGCAGCGTTGGTCCCGGCACCGTTCCGTCGTAGGTCCAGGCGTTGTAACTCAGCCCCGAGCCGATCGGAATCTGTTTACGCTCGGCCGTAAGCGTGAAAGTGTGCTCCGCGGCGGCACTGGTCTGGCGACCCAGGGCTATCATGCCGAGCATCATGGCCAGTACCACCGCCGTGCCCGTGACGACTCCGCAGGTTTCGCCGGAGCGGAACTGGATGGAATTAGTGTGTTCAATGGATCGCGGCATGGCGGCTCCTCAATCGGCAATCACTTCGGGCGGCAATCACTTCGGGCAGAAATGGCGGACATATTTCATCACGCCGTGGATATCGTCATCGCTGAGTCCGGTGCCCCACGCCGGCATGTCGCCCGAGACGCCGACGGCCGCCCCGCCATTCTTGATCGCTTTGAACATGGTGTCGTCGGAGATTTTCCCCATCGCGGCACAATCGGTGAAATCGCGCGGATGGGCCTTAAGCGTCGCCCCGTCGGCGCCATCACCATGTCCCTCGTCGCCGTGGCATCGCGAACAATAAATCTTGTACGTTACATCGTCCTGTGCCGACGCGACGCGGCCACCGATTCCGAGCGCGCCCATCTCAACCGCAAGCAACAGGACGACCGTCCAGGAGAAAACTCTTCGCACGATTCGCTTCCTTTATCCCTTCGCTAATTCCGGCGCGCCTATCTGGATGATTTCAGGTATTCCAGCACGGCCCGCGCGTCTTCGGCAGGCAGATTCGCCTGCGTTCTCATGTGCATGAGAATCATCGTCCATTCGGTCGGTGAGAATTCCGACGCCGGCCGCGCATTGTGACAGGTGTTGCAATAGATCGGCCACAGTTGCGCGCCGCGGCGGAATAGGGCGCGGCGTTCAGTAGGACTGCTCGGGGGATCGAAGCCCGCCGCGCTGGCGACGCGCGTCGACCAGCGGCCAGGCGTCTGGATCGTGATTGGGGTTAGAATTGCCGCGCTCAGGAGCACGAAGATCAGGCTTCTCGCTTTCATCGCACAAGTCTCCTGCTAGAAGCCAATCGCGAACTGGCTCAGGAAGGCGTGGTCATTGGCGGTCGCATGAATCGGGTCGCCCGTATCACTGTAGAATCCGCCCTGGCTCGGCAACTCAAGGTCAAATTCGTTCTGCCACGCCATCGAGGGGGTGAACCAGTAATCGAGGCCCAGCGCGACCTCGCGCGCATGCGGCGCAAAGATCGCGGGCGATCCCGTGAAACCGATCTCCGGGCTCGTGATGATTTCGCTCTGTACGACCGCGCGCTGAGTGGTTCCGGAGTAGCGGACCACCGGCTCGAACTTGCTGAGCAATTGATTCGCCGACTGCGGTAGTCCCGGCACCTTGAGTCCGCTCAAGAAGTAACCGGCCTGCAGGTACCAGCCCTGCCGATTGTCAGCACTTTGCGGACTCGGCATTTGACGATAGGTCTGAATCCATTCGCCGCGGGCCTGCAGATTATCGCGGAAGTAGTTGAAATCCACGCCCCAGCCGTTGAGCCAATAGCCGTTCAGCCACTTGCCATCGTAGGTCGAGACGCCAAGCTCGAGCCGGCCCAGCCGCGTGTCCACGGGCAGCGGATAGACGCGGATACGCGCGCCAAACGCCGGCGAATGAGTATTCAATCGAATATTATTCTGTCCGGTGATCACATCGCCCACCAAAGCCGTCGAGGGGCAGGTCGGCAGCGACGAGGGCGGCGTGTTATCAGTACAGGCGCTCTGCGTGAAGGTCGGACCGTTGGCGACCGAAAGCGTATAGTCCGCCACCTGGCCGAGGGCGCCCCACTGGAAACCGCCGCGCACCTGAAACCCGACGTCAGTCGGTGGAATAAGCGCGTTGACCCCATAAGGCAGTGGCGCGGTGATGAACCGATTTACCCATAACGGGCTCTGATCCTCATACCAGTCGCCGAAGGGCTGGTCGTAGATACCCATCAGCAAGGTCATGTAATCGTTCAGGAAGATCTGGAAATCGGCGACTGGTAACTCAAAGTCAGCGGCGGAGCCGGTCGGCAGACTCGCCTCGACCGTCCCTTCGAAGAGAATCCGGTCGCTGATCTGCCAGAGAATGATCGGCTCGAGATCGAGCGTGAAGGTGTTGATGTTGCTGGCGTTGTCATAAATAAAGCTGCCCGCCGCGCCGCCCACCACGGTGAAGCGATAGCGGCCAAGGTAGCGATTAAAGGCGTCGGCGAAAGAAGTCGGCGAAAGCGGCTCCGTGACCTGCGATTGCAGCGTCTGGATCTGCTGGGCCGTGGTGGTCTGGAGTTTTTGCGTGTCGTCCTTGAGCTGGGTATTCGATTTCTTCAGGTCGTTATTCTGATTTTCGAGGTCTTCGACCCGATGCTCGAGCAGCCGCATCTCCCGCTTGATTTCCTGAATCTCGCGGTCGCGCGACACTTTGGGATCGTCGCTGCTGACTGTCGACGAACTCGACGCGGCGCTCGCGCCCGCGGGACCGATCAGACTGCACGCGATGAGCGCCGCTCTCGCACCGATAGCTAGCCATGATTTCATCCTGGAATTCGCCCCCTCCCAATTCCTCGCCAAACTACGAGGCCACCTATGGCCCGACCGGTCACGCCGATTACCGGGCCTATGCTTGAGCAATATGCATGCTCGCCCTGATCAGGGCGGCACGACACGTTTGGATTTTGACCATCGCTCTGCACTCCACGCAAGAGCATCCGCTACTTTCAACGCTGTGAGTTGACGCCGCCCAGAGTAAATCAGAAGTCCCGAAGTTTGGCGTCACGCAGAATGACGCCTTTGGATACGCTTCACTGTATCCGTTTGCGCCGGTCCGGATCAGGCAGGGCTCGGCGCGCGGAGTCTGCCGCCAAGTCGTTCGGTTTGAATCGCCAATCGCGGAGTGGCACGCTCGATGCACGAAAACATTACTGAAGATCCGGGGCGGGTTTGCCCGCTGACGACGAACCCCTGACCGCAAAGGGAGGCACCCCAAATGAAATTTGGCCTACTTAACTTTTTTGAGCATCCCGCCGGCGGCAAAACCGAACATCGCATTTTTCAGGAACAGCTCGAGACCTTGCGGGTGGGCGAGGATTTGGGTTTCGACTACCTGTGGGCGCCCGAGCACCATTTCACGGAATACGGCTTCTGCGCGTCGCCGCTGCTGACGTTGGCCGCGATGGCGACGGTCACCACGCGGATCCGGCTCGCGAGTGGCGTGGTCGTGTTGCCCTTCAACGATCCGGTCCGGATCGCGGAAGAGAGCGCTATGGTCGATCTGATGAGTAACGGCCGGCTGGAACTCGGGGTCGGCCGCGGCTTTCAGCCGGTCGAGTTTCGCGGCTTCGGCGTCGATCCAGCTCAGTCGAGCGAGATCTTCGACGAGGCGCTCCAAATCATCGAACGGGCATGGACCCGCGAAACCGTGGCCTTTGCGGGCAAGCACTTCACGATCGAAGAGCACGTGGTGCGCCCGAAGCCGCTCCAGCAGCCTCATCCGCCGATCTGGCTGGCGGCGGTAACCGCACCGAGCTTCGAGCTCGCCGGGACGCGCGGCTACAACCTGCTGTCCACCCTGGTCCCGGGCTTCCACCATGCGCTCAACGTGGAATACCTGCACACCTACCGCCGAGCGCTGCGTGCCGGCGGCCATGATTCCGCCAAGAAGGAGACCGCCGCGGTCTGCATGGTCTATTGTGCCGAAACCACCGAGCAGGCGCGCCAGGACTTCGCCGCGCCGGTGCTTTGGTACTTCCGCACGATGGAAAATTATATCGCGTCAAGCGGCGGGCCGCAGGAAGGCTATGAGGAGTACGACCGCATCCGCCGCTATGCCCATACGGTCCACTGGGAAGAATTGCTCGAGACGCGCGCCCTGGTCTGTGGTAATCCCGAACATTGCATCAAGCAGATCGAAGAGATCCGCAATCAATACGGCTTCACCCAGCTGATTTGCTGGTCACGCCTTGCGGGATTGGAACATCGCAAGATTTTGCGCAGTTTCGAGCTCTTTGGCAAACACGTCATCCCGCACTTTCATCGGCAACACCTTGAGCAGCGGCAATAGAGTCTTCATACGAGGAGGTTGATCAGTAACATCCGGGCTGCTCTGATCAGTGGCGGACTGGCGCACATGGAATTTCAAAGCTGAGCAACGGTAGCCGCGATGGCTGATTCCCTGGAGGCCGGAGGCGGGCGGCGCAAAGACGGCGACCCGGCCGATCTCAAGCCGAACGGGCCGCTGCAAAATCTCTTCGACTCGATCCGATCTTCACCCAATGGCCTGTCCTCCGAGGAGGCGCTGCGGCGCTTAGCGGAATTCGGCCTGAACCGGCCGGAAGCGACCCGCACGACCAGTCCCGTGAGGGAATTCCTGCGCTTCGGGGCTAATCCGCTCGTGATGATTCTGTTGGTCGCCGCGCTTATTTCCGCGTTCGTCGGAGAGGTCGTGGACGCCGTAATTATTGCCGCGATCGTGCTGCTCAGCATGATCGTGAATTTCGTCCAGGCGTCGCGCTCGGAGCGGGCGGTGAACCGGCTGCGGGACACCGTCGCCACGACCGCGACGGCACGGCGGGACGGCGCTTGGGCGGAGATACCACGGTCGGAGGTGGTTCCGGGTGACATCGTTCGTCTGGCGGCGGGCGATCTCATACCGGGCGACGCGCGAATCCTCGAGAGCCGTGACCTTCATGTTCAGCAGGCCGCGCTGACGGGCGAATCCATGCCCACCGACAAACGCGGCGACGACGACTGCTCGGGGGTCGCCCCGCTCGATTCTCCCAACTTGCTGTTTCTCGGCACATCCGTCGTGAGCGGCACGGCCACGGCCATGGTTTTCGCCACCGGCCACGCCACGTGCTTTGGTGATATCGCCCGGCGCCTCGCCGAGCGCGCCCCTGAAACCGAGTTCGATCGCGGGCTGCGCGAGTTCGGCGCCCTGATTACAAAGACCGTCTTCTTTCTGATGCTCTTCATTCTGGCCGTCAATCTCGGCTTCCATCGCAACGCGCTGGAGTCGCTGTTGTTCGCGGTCGCGCTCGCGGTCGGCCTGACGCCGGAATTCCTGCCGATGATCACGACGGTGACGCTTGCCGCGGGCGCGGTGCGGATGGCGCGCAAGAAAGTCATCGTAAAACGTCTCGCCGCGATTCAAAACCTCGGCAGTGTCGATATCCTGTGCACTGACAAGACGGGAACGCTTACGGCGGGCAAGATGACACTCGACTCCTGGATCGACCCCTTCGCTGAGCCGAGCGAGCGAACGTTGCATCTTGCCTACCTGAACAGCCGCTTTCAAACGGGCATTAAGAGCCCGCTCGACCAGGCGATCCTCGAGCATCCGCCGGCGAGCGATGCCACGGCGTATCAAAAGACCGACGAGATCCCGTTCGATTTCGAACGCCGCCGCCTTTCGGTGGTCGTCAGCGCAAATGGCCACAATCTGCTGATCAGCAAAGGCGCTCCCGAATCGGTTCTTGCCGTCAGCAGCGAGTACGAAGCGAACGGCGCCAGGCATCGCCTCGACGAATCTGCTCGGCAGCGCTGCGAAGAAACCTATCGTAGGCTGGGCGAGCGCGGATTACGGGTGATCGCCGTCGCTTATCGCGCGGACCTCCCGCAACCCGCCGCGACCGTTGCGGATGAGCGTAATCTGACACTCGCCGGATTTCTCGCCTTTGTGGATCCGCCGCTGGCGGGCGCGGCAGAGGCCATCGCGGCGCTGCGCAGGGACGGCGTGCATATCAAACTGCTGAGCGGCGATAACGAGCTCGTCACCCGCGATGTCTGCCGCCAGATGGGAATTAACGCCTTCCGGATCGTGCTCGGCACTGAGATCGAACGGCTCGGCGATAATGCCCTGGCGCACGTTGCCGAGACGGTCCATGTGTTCGCCCGGGTCTCTCCCGCGCAGAAGAGTCGCGTCATCCGGGCGCTCAAGCAGCGGAGTCACGTGGTTGCATTCATCGGTGACGGGATCAACGACGCCCCCTCATTGCATGTCGCCGACGTCGGAATTTCCGTGGCTAGCGCGGTCGACGTCGCGCGCGACGCCGCGGATATCGTTTTGCTCGAATCGCACCTGCACGTGCTGCACAGCGGAATCATTGAGGGTCGGCGCGCCTTCGGCAATGTCATCAAGTACATCCTGATGGGTACGAGTTCGAATTTCGGCAACATGTTCAGCATGGCTGGAGCCGCCCTGCTCTTGCCGTTTTTGCCGATGCTCCCGACACAGATTCTGCTCAACAATTTCCTCTATGACCTGGCCCAACTGACCATCCCGACCGATCATGTCGACCCCGCCTACATCAACCGGCCGCAGCGTTGGAACATGGGAATTATCCGCAATTTTATGGTCGTCATCGGTCCCCTCAGCTCGATCTTCGACTTCCTGACTTTCTTCGTATTGCTGCGCCTGTTTCACTCTTCCGAAGTGCTTTTTCATACCGGCTGGTTTGTCGAGTCGCTGGCCACGCAAACGCTCGTGGTCTTTATTATCCGCACCGCGCGCAGTCCATGGACTAACCTGCCGAGTCGACCCTTGATGGCGACGACGATTCTGGCCGTGCTTGTCGGAACGTTCTTGCCGTTCTCTCCATTGGCCGCTCCGCTTGGCTTGGTCCCGTTGCCGCCCGCGTTCTTGGCCTTCCTCGTCCTGGCGACTGTGGTCTATCTCGCGCTCGTCGAGTTGGTGAAGCGTCGACTGATGGGCCGGCTGATTCACGAACGGCCACAGGCGCGATCCGTTCATCGCTCACCCGTATCGTGATCTGCCTCTCTGACGGGCACAGGCGATGGGCACGACCGTTGCTGTAACGATGGCGGGCGCGCAAGTCCAACGAGGAAACCGCCGCGGCTCGCGAGGGATGTGCATGGATGCTCACGATACGGGCAGCACGGTGCTGGATTTGAAGGCAGCGCGGGTTTTGCCCGATCTGCCGATGAACGAAATGTTCGACCCGGCCGGGCGGCCGCGGCCGGAATGCTCACGTGTCGCCAATTACCTTCTGACCATGGAATCCGAGCGGCTGGCGCAGTTGGGCGACCGTGCGCATCTGATGTTTCAGCAGATGGGCGTCACCTTCAACTATTATGGCGACGCGGAGGGCGCCGAGCGGATCTTCCCGTTTGATCCTGTCCCGCGCATTATTCCGAGTGCCATCTGGGAGGCGCTCGAAGCCGGTCTGGTCCAGCGCGTGCGCGCGCTGAACGCGTTCCTCGCCGACGTCTACGGCGAAGGCGCGATTCTCCATGACGGGATCGTGCCACGCGACCTGATTATCGGGTCGGCGCAGTTCCGCCACGGCGCGGCCGGCATCCGGCCGCGTAACGATCTGTTCGTCACGGTGGCGGGAATCGACCTCGTGCGCGGCACCGACGGCCGCTTCTTCGTGCTCGAAGATAATGTGCGAACGCCTTCGGGAGTCTCGTACGTCCTGCAAAATCGCGTAATCATGCGCCGGCTGTTTCCCGAGTTGCTGCACGCGCTGCGGGTGCGCAGCGTCGAGCAATATCCGGCGGATTTGCTGGCTTGTCTGAAGGACCTGGCACCGCGCGACATCGCCGAACCGGTGGTCGCGGTGTTGACGCCGGGGCAATATAACTCGGCCTTTTTCGAGCACGTATTTCTTTCGCAGCAGATGGGCGTCGAGCTGGTCGAGGGCCGCGACCTGGTCTGTATCGATCACAAGCTGTTCATGCGCAATGTTTACGGCCTGAAACAGGTCGATGTGCTCTATCGCCGCGTTGACGACGATTATCTTGATCCCGTAACGTTCCGGCCCGATTCCCTGCTGGGCGTGGCCGGACTGACCGCGGCGATTCGCGCGGGTCACGTCGCGGTCGCCAATGCGATCGGCACCGGCGTCGCGGATGACAAGGCGGTGTTCGCTTACACCCCCGCGATGATCCGCTACTACCTGGGCGAGGCGCCCCTGTTACCAATCGTCGAGACCTATCTGCTGCGCGATCCGGACGCGCGCGAAACCGTGCTCCGCGACCTCGGCCGTTACGTGATCAAACCGACCGGCGCCTCGGGCGGCTACGGCGTGGTGATCGGACCCAAAGCCTCCGACGCCGAACTGGCCCAGGTCCGCGCGCGCATCATGCGCGACCCTGGCGCCTATATCGCCCAGCCGGTCGTCCAGCTCTCGGTCCATCCGACGCTCTGCCCGGGCGTCGAGGGCGAACCGCCACAGCTCCAACCCCGGCACGTCGATTTGCGGCCATTCGTGTTGATGGGAGCGCGGCCGCGCGTCCTGGCCGGCGGCCTGACCCGGGTGGCATTGCGCGAGGGCTCGCTGATCGTCAACTCGTCGCAGGGCGGCGGCAGCAAGGATACCTGGGTGTTGGAAGACGGATGCTCCGAAGTATAGCCGACCATCTTTTCTGGGCGGCGCGTTATCTCGAACGCGCGCAATGGCGGGCGCGGCTGGTGGATGTGAACTACAATCTGCTGCTTGAGGTTCCGCCACGCGCCGCCGATCCGTGGGATCCGCTGCTCAAGATTACCGGCGAGGCCGAGAGCTTCGGTGCGCATCACAGCGTCGCCGACGAACGCTCGGTGGTGAATTTCTTTACGCTCGACCGCGACAACACTTCGTCGATCCGGAGCTGTATTGAGACGGCGCGCACCAACTTGCGGGCGATGCGCCATCAGATTCCGACCGAGCTTTGGCTGGAAGTCAATCGGTTATATCTGGACGCGATCGACTGGCCGGCTGACGCGCTGGCGTTGGGCAGTATCCCCGCCTTTTTCGCGGCCTTGCGCGAGCGCTTCTATACGATCAGCGGGGTTGTGCACAACACGATGGCACGTAATAACGCCTATGATTTTGTCAGAGTCGGTACGATGCTTGAGTGTGCGGATAACGTCTCGCGCCTGCTCGACGTCAAGTACCACTATCTGCTGCCGCGGATCGAAGATGTCGGCGGCGCCGCGGATATCCGCCAGTGGGCGGCGCTGTTGCGCAGCGCCTCGTCGCTCGAGGTCTTCTGGCAAATTTACGGTAATGCGATGCGCGCTGAGCGCGTCGTCGACGTTCTGCTGTTCAACAGCGAGGTGCCGCGCTCGGCACGTTTTTGCGCCGACCGTATCGCCGGCGCCCTGGAGCGTATCGCCGCGCGTCATCCGGCGGACGGCGCCGCGCTGGGTCAGGAAAAGCTCGTGGAGATGCTCGCCGGCAGTTCCGCCGAGTCCGTAATGCGCACCGGCCTGCACGAATTTTTGTTGGCCTTTCAAGACGAGTGCGCGGCTCTTGCCACGCGCATCGCGAGGGCGTACATGCCTGTAGACTAGGGGAGGACGTCCGCGGCCGGAGCAAGCAAGTGAGTGTGCGAACTGCGTCAAAATTCTTAAGTTGGCTGGAACCGACGACGGCCGAATCCCGGATTTTCCCAGCTGCGTTAAGGCAAAAAGAATACTAGAATTAATTTTCGATATGCGTTTTCGCATCAGCCATAACACGCAATACGTCTACGAGAGCCCGGCCTACGACTCGCATAACGAAGTCCGCCTGCGCCCGTGGGACAGCGCGCTTCAGACCTGCCGCGAGTTCGAGCTCAGGACCGAGCCGCCGGCCGCGATTTTCGCCTACGACGATTTCTTCGGTAACCGTGCGCATTCGATCTCGGTCACCGCGCCGCACGCCGCGCTCAGCATCATCGCGGAATCCACGGTCTCAATCGTGATGCCTGATTCGCCCGACTATCCGGAGGTGCCGTTTTCGCGCTTCCTCTCGGATGATCAAGCGCGCGCCAATGGATTCTATGAATTTCTCGGCTCGAGCCGGTTCGTGCCGTTCAGCGAGCGCCTGCGCAAATTCTTCTGGATGGGGGCGCGGCCCAAGGGCACCGAAGACGTGGCTGAATACGTCGCGCGCGTGGTGAATTATGTGCGCGACCAGTTCGAGTACGAAACCACCCGCACCCACGTGCATTCCAGTGTGAACGATATTCTCAAATCCGGCGGCGGGGTTTGCCAGGATTTTGCGCACCTGACGATTGGCTTGTTGCGGCTGGCGGGCGTGCCGGCGCGCTACGTCTCGGGCTACCTCGCGCCGCCCTTGCACGCGGACGGCGGAATCGGCGAGCAGGCGAGTCACGCGTGGCTGGAAGCATGGCTGCCGGGACCCGGCTGGACCGGTTTCGACCCGACCCATCGATGCCGCACCGACGAACGCCATCTGGGCATGGCGATCGGACGGGACTATGGCGACGTGCCGCCGATCCGGGGCTCCTACAGCAGCCATGGCGAAAAGTCATGGATGAGGGTGGATCTCAATATCGCGCGCACGACCGACGCCGATTCTGCGGACGGCCCGCTCAAGCTCCAATCCCAGCAGTAGCTACTACTTACCGCTGGCAGTTTTTCGAGCTGAGGCGCCCGTCATGTCATTCTGAGGGAGTCGGAGCTTGCCCTCGAGGCCCTGCGGGCCGAAGGGACCGAAGAATCCCGATTCTGGCAGTTTGCAGGGGAGGGATTCTTCGCGGAGTTTACCCTCGAGGAGCATAGTGACGAAGGGTTTAGGATGACAATTGAGGGCGCTCTATTACGAATCGAAAAATTCACAAACTCTCAGAATGACTTGAGGGGTTATTCTCGACGTAACTCGGAGGGGGGGTGTGGGCCAGTGGGGCCGCGCTCAACATTAGGCCTCAGGCGAGCAGGACCGCGACGATCCCTGTAAGGAAGACGCCGTCGAAGGTGCCCGCGCCGCCGATCGAAGCGACCGGCGCACCGAGGTCGGCCAGATTGCCCAGATTGACGAGGTCCGCGCCGATCAGAGTGCCGAGCACGCCGCTGACGTAAGCGATCGCGTCGATATGCTGCGGACCGCCGAACGACGCCGCCAGAATCCAGGCCGTTATCGCCGCTACGACCGGCGGAATAAACATCGGAATCGCGATACCAAGTCCGCGCACCGGCCGGGCCCACTGATGGACCACCGTCGCCACGACCGCGACGCCGATCGCCGACGGCACTATCGCGCTTAGCTGATGGGCGAGCACGTAAAGGCAGATCAGCACCGGCACCACCGCTCCACCGACGTTGACCGCCAGCGTCGTCGTCGTCGCCCCCGCATATCTGGCTGGCACTCGATACCGCACGCCGAAGGAGCTCACGATCTCGGCGTCGTGCGGTGCGCCGCCTGCGATCTGCGCGACCGGTATATTGATATAGCTGCCGGCCAGGCTCGCGAGGAGCGCGAGAAAGGCCAGTTCCGGCGGCAAGCCGAGCGCGCCGAAGGCGTAGTGGATAACGCCGATTTCAAGGAACGCGAAGAGCAGCGCGATAGCAACCAGGAAGATCAGCGCATAGAAGGCAAGAAACGGTGCGAAAAACATCGGCCGAGCATAGCACGTGACGCCAAGGCATCCGCACTAAGGAACTCACCGCCGTAAGTCATTCTGAGGAGCGCCGCGCGACGAAGAATCTC
>JBKQPD010000170.1:0-46789 GCA_052145175.1 Binataceae bacterium (SeqCode)
GCGTCTGCTGGCCGACAATCTGCTGAATCTCGCGCGCGGCGACCTCGTGGCGATTGCGATTCACGAAACCGTGATCGACCTCGGCGAACTGGCCACCGCGATCGCCAAAACCTTCACCCGCCAGGCCGAGGAAAAGGGCGTCCGGCTGACGCTTAATCCCGGCGAGGGCGCCGCGATCGTGCGCGGTGATCCGGTCAAGCTCTCCTGGGTGCTCTCGAACCTGATTGCCAACGCGCTACGTTACACGCCGAGCGGCGGCGAGATAGCGTTGCGCGCCGAACAGACCGTGGGCGCCGTGCAGTTGACGGTGAGCGACACCGGCCCGGGCATTCCGCCGCAAATTCGCGATCATCTGTTCGAGCGCTTCGCGCAGTGGAACGTCAACGGCGGTAAGTCCGGATCGGCCGGACTCGGCCTCGCGATCGCCCGCGAGATCGTCGAGGCGCACGGCGGACGAATCTTCGTACAAAGCGAGCTTGGCCATGGCACCGCGTTCGTCGTGAGCCTGCCGGTACGGCCGGAGGACGCATGGCCAGAATCCTGATCGTCGACGATGAAAAAAATATTCGCGCGAACCTTGCCACCTTCCTGGAGAGCTGCGGGCATCAGGTGACGCTGGCGAGCAGCGCGCAAGAAGCCCTGGGTGCGCTGGCCGAGGCGGGCACGTTCGATCTGACCTTGACCGACTACCGGATGGCGGAGATGAACGGCCTCGAACTGCTCCAGGAAATCCGGCGCCGCCACCCCGACGCGCTCGTGGTCCTGATGACCGCCCATGGCACGGTGCAGAATGCGGTCGCCGCGATGAAGGGGGGAGCGTACGATTATCTCACCAAGCCCTTCTCGCTCGATCAGATCCAGCACGTGGTCGAACGCGCGCTCGAAGTCGGCCGCTTGCGCACGGAGAATCAGACCTTGCGCAACACGTTCGAGGAATTACCGTTCCTCGCATCGCAAAGCCCCGTGATGCGCCGGCTGCTGGAGACCGCCGAGCGCGTTGCCGCGAGCGAAGCGACTATCATGCTGATCGGCGAGAGCGGCTCCGGCAAGAACGTCCTCGCCCGCCAGATCCATCGCTGGAGTGCGCGGCGCGACAAGCCCTTCGTGGTGGTCAATTGCACGACGCTCTCCGAGGAGCTGCTGGAAAGCGAGCTGTTCGGCCATCTCAAGGGGTCCTTCACCGGGGCGATTAAGGATAAACCCGGACGGCTCGAAGCCGCCGATGGCGGCACGGTATTTCTCGACGAGATTGCCGATCTGAGCGCCCCGTTGCAGGCGAAATTCCTGCGGTTTGTCGAAGACCAGGCCTTTGAGCGCGTCGGCGGTCAACAGACGATTCATGTTAATACCCGGCTCATCGTCGCTTCCAATCGCGATCTGGAGGTGGAGGTCGCGGCTCATCACTTCCGCGACGATCTCTTCTACCGGCTCAACGTGATCGCCTTGCGGATGCCCGCGTTGCGCGATCGCAGCGCGGATATCATGCCGTTGGCGGAGCGGATGCTGACGGTGGCCGCCGCGCGCAACCATCGCGGCCGGCTCAGCTTCTCCGACGAAGCGGTCGCGGCCCTGACGCACTATCGATGGCCCGGCAACGTGCGCGAACTGCGCAACGCGGTCGAGCGCGCCGTCATCCTTGCCCCCGGCGAAGCGATCACGCCGGAATTACTGCCGGACGCGCTCTTCCGTCAGCCGCGCGAAGCACCCGCGATCGGCGCGACGCCGACCAGTCTCGACGAACTTGAACGGGAACACATCGCGCGCGTACTGGCCGAGTCCCCGACCCTGGAGGACGCGGCCGAAACGCTGGGGATTAACGTTTCGACGCTTTGGCGCAAGCGCAAACGGTACGCGATCGACTAGCGCCAGCGCGCGCCTGTCGCCGCCCCGCCCGCGAGCCGGACCGCTCCCGGGAATCGTATTATTGACCCAACCCCGTTGCTATGGCCAAAGTCGCTTGAACGCGCGACATCGCGCCAGATCGGATTTTCGAGAAGGCTTAAGGGGTTCGGGATGTACAACATTCGGCCGCGGTCGTTTGGCGAAATTCTCGATACCGCGTTCCAGGTCTTGCGCGATAATTTCGTCCTGCTGGCCGGTATCTCCGCTGTGGTGGGAATCCCGGCAGGGATGATGATGGCGGTCAAGCCTGCCGATCATCTCGCCATACCTATCATTGGCATACTCGTCACGCTGATATTCACGCCGGTCATGGTGGTCGCGTTCACCATCGCTGTCGCCAGCGTCTACCTCGATCGCCCTGTGACGATCGGCGAGGCGTATCGCGCGGTAGGCAGCGTCTTCAAACCAGTGATTGGAACCGCTCTGCTTGCGGACCTTCTGATGCTGCTCGGCTTCATTGCGTTGGTCGTTCCCGGAATCTATCTCGTGATCTGCTGGAGCCTTATCTATCCCGTGATGATCGTCGAGCATCGCTTCGGCATGGTTGCGCTCCGCCGCAGCCGGCAATTGGTAAGCGGTGCGTGGTGGAAAACGCTGGGGATCGTTTTGGTCGCGGCCGTGATTGCCGATATACCGGCGGTAGTGCTTCGCATGTTGTGGTCATCTATTCCAGTCCTGGGGCCCATCCTGACGGCCACCACATCCTCGATCACGGGGGCCTACAGCCTCGTGGTGCTCGTGATCTACTATTTCGACCGGCGATGCCGAAGCGAGGATTTCGACCTTCGGCTGCTCGCCGAGCAGATTCGCACGGAAGGTGCGAGTGGTACTCCCGAGTTGGGGCAAGCCGCGCCAACCAGTTGATTTGGCAGGCCTTGCGTGACGAGACTGAGGTGAATTCGCCCCGCCGGTCGCAGCGGCGAAGGAGGTTTGGGGCTCATGTCCACTGAAGCCATTGATTATCGCGACGGCGAAGTAAACCTGCGCGGCTATCTGGCCTATGACGAGACGCAGGCGGGCAAACGGCCGGGAGTGCTCGTGATGCCGGGCGGCTTCGGACTTGGCCGCAACGCCAAGGGACGGGCGGAGATGCTCGCGCGGATGGGCTATGTGGCCTTCGCGGGCGATCCCTACGGCGATGGCATCGAGATTGGCGACCTCAAGGACGTGATGAAGCGGGTCACCGCCTTGCGCGCCGATACGACGCAGTTCCGCCGCCGCGCCCGGGTCGCGCTCGACCGGCTAATCGCGATGCCGCAAGTCGATCCGCATCGTGTCGCCGCGATCGGCTATTGCCTGGGCGGCACTTTCGTCCTCGAACTCGCGCGCGACGGCGCGCCACTCGCCGGAGTCGTAACCTTCCACGGCGGTCTTGAGACTAAGAGTCCCACTGCGTCCGGCGCGGTCAAGGCGAAGCTGCTTATCCTGACCGGCGCCGACGATCCGACGGTCCCGGTCACGCACGTCAACGCTTTCGCAGAAGAGATGACCAAAGCGGGCGCGGATTGGCAGATAGTCACTTACAGCGGAACGAAGCACGGCTTCACGTACCCGGATGCGGCGTCGCGCGGAATTGAGTGGATCGAGTACAACAAGTCGACGGACGAGCGCTCGTGGTCGGCGATGAAGTCGTTCTTCGAGGAGATTTTCTGATTAGCGGTCACCGCTGACTTGGCTGGTCGATTCCCGACAGAGCCACGACCACCAATCGGCGCGTACTATTATCACGGCGACGACGCGTGCTCGGCTGAACGCCGCACTCGTCTCACGGCGATTTTATCCTCGCGCTTCAGCACCTGCGCCAGGTCGTAATCCATCTGGATTCCGAGCCAGCTTTCAGGGCTGCTGCCGAACGCCATCGCCAGACGCACTGCCATCTCCGGCGAAACGCCGCTCTTGCCGTTCAGCAGATTATTCAGTGTCTGGCGCGTAACGCCCAGCACCTCGGCGCCCGCGGTTACCGTTAAGCCTAGCGGTTCGAGACAATCGTGCCGCACAGTCAGTCCCGGATGGGGCGGGTTCTTCATGATCATTGATCGATACCCGTCAGTGATAATCGATGTAATCCAAATCGGTCACGTTCTCGGCCTCGAAACGAAAGATAATTCGCCAGTTGGCGCTGATCGTGACACTCCAGAATCCGGACAAATCGCCTTTGAGTTGATGCAGGCGATAACCCGGCAAATCCATGTCCCGCGGACCTCGCGCGCGATTGAGGAACTGCAACACACGCGCAACCTTGTCAGCATGTTCCGGCTTCAGGCCGCTTCGGTCGTCATTCTGGTATAGGCGGCGCAACCCGCGATGGCGAAACCTGCGGATCATTTACTCAAGTGACTTATTGTAAAGAGACAATTATCGCTTGTCAACCGATCGTACCTCCGCGTCACAAATAGTGGTGGGCGCGAAGGTGAAACCTTCGCGCCCACTGACTACGCTATTCCGACTGAGTATTGACGACTACGCGGTTGCCGCGAGCGGGCCGCGCAGGAGCCGGCCGGGCAGCGCCCCCGTCGGCTCGTTGTTGCGCAACGTGACCTCGCCGTTGACGATCGTCGCCTTGATCCCGATGGACTTCTGCTTGAGCCGCCGGGCGCCACCCGGCAGGTCATACTCGAGCGTCGGCATCTGCGGCGAGACGGTCTCCGGATTGAAGATCACGACGTCGCCAAAATTGCCTTCACGCAGCAGACCGCGGCCGTGCAGTCCCCAGAAAGAGGCCAGTTCGTAGGTGATCTTGCGGATCGCCTGCTCCAGCGTCAGCGCCTGACGATCACGCACCCAGTGGCCCAGCAGATGGGTCTGGATCGACGAATCCATGATCTGCGAGACGTGCGCGCCCGAGTCGGAGAAAGTCACGACCGACCGCGGATGGCGCATCATGCCAAGGACGACGTCCTGATCCTCGTTGACGATCGGCTGGATGAAGAACTGTTTCAGATGCTTCTCGAGCGCGAGGTCGATCATCACTTCGAGCGGATCCTTATTGGCCTCGCGCGCGATCTCCGCGATCGACCGATAGGGCGGCAGCGGCTTGTCGAGCAGGAACAGGTAGTCGAAATTGGGTTTGCGGGCCTCGGCGCCGACCGCGCGTTCGGGCTGCTTGAGGTACTCGCGGGCCGCTTCGAGCAGGGCGCGGCGCGAGTCGGGATTGCGCAACGCGGCCTCCTGTTCGGCCAGCGGCAGTTTCCGCATGTCGGACCAGACCGGAGTCTTGTCGAAAGGCATCGCCGTCTCGAAGGAGAGCAGCGCGCTGATCCAGCGGCTGGTGCCCTGCACGAGCATCTTGCCGCCCGCCGCGATCGTTTCGTCGACCATCTGGAAGTACGGCCGCCAGAGATGGGGCGCCGTGCGCGAATAGACCACGCCGAAGGTGGTCGGCACTTTGGTTTCCAGCGCCAGCCCCTGCAGGCGGCCGAAGAAATCGCGCGCCAGCTCGGGGTCGCGCTCGATATTCTCCTGCGCGATCTCGAAAACGCCGGCGCCCAGCTCACCCATCACGCCGACCAGACCACGGACCTCGTCCCACTTTGCGAGACGGCTCGCCACCGGGTGGCTGTCGACGGTCTGATGGGCCTTGTTGCGCGAGGTGCTGAAGCCCGCGGCTCCCGCTTTGATCGCGACGCGCAGCTCGCGCTTCATCGCCGCGAGATCTTCCGACGTCGCCTCGTCCGTGAAAGCCCGCTCGCCCATCACGTAGGTGCGCAGCGCCGAATGGCCGACATAGGCGGCGTAGTTGATCGCCTTGGGCTGCCGGTCGATCGCGTCGAGATACTGCGGGAAGCTGTCCCATGACCACTGGATCCCGGCCTCCATCGCCTTGGGCGAGATATCCTCGGCGCGCTCGATATTACGAATCACGCGCAGCTTGTTCTTTTCGGCGCAGGGGGCGAGCGAGAAGCCGCAGTTGCCCATCACGACCGAGGTGACGCCGTGCCAGCATGAGCAGGTGCCGAGCGCGTCCCAGAAGATCTGGGCGTCCATATGGGTATGGCCGTCGATAAAGCCGGGGGCGACGACGTGACCTTCCGCGTCGATAACCTCTTTCGCGGAATCATTGATTTTGCCGATCGCCGCGATCCGTCCGCCGCTGATCGCAATGTCCGCGCGATAGCGTGGCAGTCCCGAGCCGTCGACGATGGTGCCGTCACGAATGACGATATCGTATGACATCTTTTCCTCCCTCAGTCGGGGTGGCAGCGACCCGCAGCGCGTATCGCTCTCACTTCCCGCCGCGTTTAGTTACATTGTGGACTTGCTACGTCCACTTTATCCCCTATTTTGCTCTTAAAGTAAAAGCTAAATCGCGATACAGACCTTGCCGAAGTGTGTGCCGCTTTCAAGATGACGGTACGCCTCGCGCGCCTGATTGAACGGGAAGACCTTGTCGATCACCGGATGGACCTGATTGATCGCCATCGCCCGATTCATCCCCTCGAACATCTCGCGCGAGCCGACCAGGATTCCCTGAATCCGCGCATTCTTGAAGAGCAGGGTCATCGGATCGATCTGCCCGGCGCCGCTCAGAATCCCGATCAGGCTGACGATACCGCCGGTCTTGACCGCGTTGATCGACCGGGGCAGCGTGCCCGCGCCGCCAATTTCGACGACATGGTCGACACCGAGACCGCCCGTGAGTTCGAGCACGGCTTTGTCCCACTCCGGCGTGGTCTTATAGTTGATCACGTCGGACGCGCCCAGCTCCTTGAGCCGCTTCAATTTGGCGTCGCTGCTCGAGGTCGCGATCACCCGCGCGCCATACATTTTCGCGAATTGCAGCGCGAAGATTGACACGCCACCGGTACCCATCACGAGCACCGAGTCGCCGGGCTTGAGATGCCCCTCGGTCACCAGCGCGTTCCATGAGGTTACCGCGGCGCAAGGCAGCGACGCCGCTTCCTCGTACGTCAGATAGTCGGGAATCCGCACGAAGCCGTCCTCGCGCAGGACGACATACTCGGCGAGCATCCCGTCGATCCCGCCGCCGAGCGACGTGCTGTACATGCCCGCGGTGGGTGGACCGGCCAGCCAGCATTGGGTGAAGATCGCGGCCACGCGGTCACCCTTTTTGAGGGTCGTCGCGCCCGGGCCGGTCTCGACTACGTCGCCCGCGCCGTCAGAGACCGGAATCAGCGGCCGTTTCATCATGCGGGCGAGACCACCCTTGATTAGCGCGAGATCGCGATAGTTGAGCGACGTCGCCCGCACGCGCACCAGGACCTCGCCGGGACCGGGTTTCGGCGTCGGCCGTTCGGTCAGTTTCAGACTGTCGATACCCTTGGGTTCGGTGATTTCGTAAAGTTTCATCATGGACCTCACTTAAACGCAGCTCGCGGACTCGCCTGCTCGCTCCGCGCGGCCGCGCTCCGCTAGTGGTAATGCCTCTTTACTTAGCACCGGCCAAGGCCAGGTAGAAACCGCAGCATAGCTCACGATTGACAGGCGGCCTCGAACCGGACTAGCACCGAGCTAGCGGAGCGTACGCGAAGCGAGCAGGCGAGCTTTTCTTTGGCCGCGCCTCGCAGACTCGGCCGCCCCCTGGAGTTGCGTTAAGAATCCTGAGCTTACCCAGTGTCGACGGCCCGCGCCGCGCGATACCGGTATCAGCGGCAATACGCCGCACAATGGAGGAAATCATGGCGGGCGAAGTATCCAATCCATCGCAAATTATCGACGTCACCGAACGTGAATGGCAGGCGATGACCCCGACGATCAAAGCCAAAACGCTCTGGTCCGACCCCTCGACCAAGCGGCGCATGCAGCTCACGCGCTTCGAGCCCGGCGCGAAGCTCCCGATGCATCGGCATGCCGGCGACGAGTTTCTTTATGTGATCGAAGGCGAAATCACCGACGAATCCGGGACGGTCGCGGCCGGCAGCGTCGGCTACCGCCCCGACGGCTGCGCGCATAGCGTCACGAGCAAGAACGGCGCGACGGTCTTCGCGATTATCAGCGGCGGGATCGAACCCGCCACTGAAGCCAGCGGACCACGCTCGCAGATCATCGTACTGAGCGAAATTCCGTGGCAGGACGCAATCCCGGGCGTCCATCAGAAGCCCATCTGGAGCGACCCCGCCACCAAGCGGCGCGCCATCCTCGCGCGTTTCGACGCGGGCGCCAAGCTGCCGCTCCACAAGCATATCGGCGACGAGCTGGTCTTCATGCTCGAAGGGTCGAATTTCGACGAATCCGGGGAAGTGCGCACCGGCAACGCCAACTACCGGCCCAACGGATGCACCCACACCGTGTCGTCCAAGCATGGCGGCACCGCGATCGCATTCGTCACCGGCGGTGTCGAGATGATCAAATAGGGACGATTTAAAGTTAGGGACGATTAAAGTTAAGGACGGCCGCGATGAAAACAGGATTCGGCGTATTCGACCATATCGAGCGGCGCGGCGCTTCCGCCGACGGCCTGTTCGAGGGGCGGCTCAAGCTGCTCGAGCAGTACGACGCGGCGGGCTTCTACGGCTACCACGTCGCGGAGCATCACGCGACGCCGCTCGGGATGGCGCCCTCGCCCGGCCTTTTTCTCGCGGCCGCCGCGCAGCGCACGCACCGGATCCGGCTAGGGCCGCTAGTCTACCTGCTCCCGCTCTACAATCCGATGCGCCTCGCGGCCGAGATCTGCATGCTCGATCATCTGAGCGGCGGGCGCCTCGAACTGGGCGTGGGGCGCGGGGTCTCGCCGTTCGAGCTCGCCTACTACGGCGTTTCCTTCATGGACTCGCGCGAGATTTTCGAGGAAGCGCTGACGGTGCTGGTCAAGGGCCTGCGCGACGAGCGCCTGAATCATCGCGGCAAGCACTACCGCTTCGACAACGTTCCGATGGAGATACGGCCGCGGCAGCGCCCTAACCCGCCCTTCTGGTACGGCGTCACCTCCCCCGAAAGCTTGATGTTCGCGGCGCGCCACGGGATGCATATGGTGGGTGGCGGGCCGAATGCGGTGCTCAAGCCGATGACCGCGCAGTTCCGCGAGGAGGTCGCGCGCCATCGCGGAAATCCCGAGGACCTGAATCCTGGCGCGGGTGAACCGATCATAGGCGCGCTGCGCCACATTTACGTCGCTGGCGATGAACGCGAGGTTGAAACGATTGCGGCGCCGGCTTATCGCGTCTTTTACGACAACATAACCAAGCTCTGGCGCGATTTCCGCACGCTGCCCGACTACGGCTTCACACCGGAGTTGTCGATTGCGCGTCAGGCCGACGTCGCGATCGTGGGCACGGCGGGTCAGGTGCGCGATCAGATCGGCCAGTTCTTCGCGTCGACCGGCTGCAACTACCTGGTGATCGCGTTCGCGTGGGGCGGGCTCAGTCAGGACGATTCGATGAGGTCGCTGGAGCGTTTCGCGACCCGGGTGATGCCGCAGTTTCGCGACTGAGCGCCGTGCGCCGGCCGCGCGCGCCCAAATCCGGCGGCGCGGAGCGCTTGGGCCGCAGCTCTTGAGCGCGTATGCTACTTAAATGACGTGGGTATCGAGCGCGCGGCGAGGGTCGCGCGGACGCCGGTCCGGTTGGATTCGCCTAGGGTGAAACGCGAAATCATAATCAATGCCTCCGCGCTTGAGGTGCGGGTCGCACTGCTGGAAGACGGCGCGCTCGCGGAGTTCTATCTCGAACGCGATCAGCGCGGGGGACTCGCCGGGAATATTTACAAAGGGCGCGTGACCCGGGTGCTGCCCGGGATGCAAGCGGCGTTTGTCGATATCGGCCTGGAGAAGGCCGGCTTCCTGCACGTCTCGGATTTCAGCGACGACGTTGAACGGATGGCCGCCGAAGTGATTGGCGAAGAGGACGTCGAAACCGAACCCGGAACCGACGACGACGAGGCGCCGGTCGCGGCTGAGGCCGAGCAGGCGGAAGCGGGCGAATTCGATGAGGGGCCGGACGAGACCCCCGAAGAAACGCCGGAAGAGGGCGCGCCGGAACAGGGAGCACCACGACGCGGTCGCCGGGGCCATCGCCGCCGCGGCGGTCCGCCACCGCGCACCCGTCTGCCGATCGAGCAACAGCTCAAGCGCGGCCAGGAGATTATCGTCCAGGTCGCCAAGGAGCCGATGGGCACCAAGGGCGCGCGGCTGACCTCCTTCATCTCGATGCCGGGGCGCCATCTGGTCTTCACGCCAACGAGCAACCGGCTGGGTATCTCGCGCCGGATCGAGAGCCGCGAGGAACGCGCCCGTCTGCGCTCCGCCGTCAAGGAGTTCGCGCCGGCGGACGCCGGTTTCATCGTGCGCACGGCGTGCGAGGGGGTCAGCAAGCGGGACGTTCAGCGTGACGTCGCCTTCCTGACGAAACTGTGGGCGTCGATCGTCAAGCGCGCGGAATCCTCGCGGCCGCCGACCCTGCTCTACGACGATCTCGCGGTCTCGCTGCGGATCGTGCGCGACCTCTTTTCGAGCGATGTCGAACGGCTGCATTGCGACGATCCGGTTACTTACAACAAGATTGTGCAATTCGTGCAGACCTATATGCCGCGGCTCCGCTCGCGAATCGCCCTCTACGATTCCACCGAACCAATCTTCGACCGGTTTCAGATCGAAGAACAGATCAATCGCGCGCTCGACCGCAAAGTATGGCTCAAATCGGGCGGCTACCTGGTGATCGATCAGGCCGAAGCGCTCTCCGCGATCGACGTCAATACCGGACGCTTCGTCGGCAAGCGCAATCAGGACGAAACGGTCCTGCGCACCAACCTCGAGGCGGCCGAGGAGGTCGTCAAGCAGCTCCGCCTGCGCAACATCGGCGGCATCATCATCGTCGATTTCATCGATATGACGCGCGAGGCCGATCGCAAGAAGGTGAGCGAGATCCTCACGCAGGGCCTCAAGCGGGACAAGGCGCGCAGCTCGGTGCTCAAGATCTCGGAACTCGGGCTGGTCCAGATGACCCGCAAGCGCACGCGCGAGAGTCTCGAGGAGATGCTCACGCAGCCGTGCCCGCATTGCGAGGGGCGGCGCGTCGTGAAGTCCGTGCCGACGCTCGCGGCGGAAGTGGTACGCGGGATTCAGCGCAAGGCGGCGCTCCATCCGCGCACCGACATGCTGGTGGTCAAGGTCAACCCGGCGGTCGCACGCTATCTTTACGATACGGGCTCAAAGGAACTGGAACGCGCCGAACGGCTGCTCGAAGCGAAGATCGTCCTGCGGTCGTCCGAGGCGGTCGCACCCGGCGCATGCGAAGTCGCCCCCGCCACCGCCGCCGCCTGAGAACTCTCCGGCTTAGATTGCGGCGAGCGATGCAAGGCCTGACCGCCATGCAGACGTTACCCGTCGCCGCGAAGCTCGCTCAACAGTGTGTTGGCGGATCCGGCTGGAAGCGCAAGCCCCTTTACCTTCCACGTCCAACGCCGCTTGGGTTGGCTGGTGCGGGTCAATTCACCGCGCTCGGCCAGTGAATCGAGCAGTCCCTCGAGCGAATCCTCCGAGTCGGGCCGCCTGCGCGTCGGCCTCAGCTCCGCCACGACTTCGTCACGGTCGGTAACCAATACCGTCTCACCGCTTCGCACCAAGCGCAGATATTCCGACAACCTCGACTTCAGCTGTTTGACGCCCACCGACTTCATTTTTCGGATAGTAACCACCGGTAGTCAGTAAGGTCAACGGCTTCAAAGGAGCAAGAGCGCGCGGAACGGCTGCTCGAAGCGAAGATCGTGCCGCGATCTTCCGAAGCCGTCGCGCCGGGCGCCTGCGAAGTCGCCGCGCCACCGCCGCCTAACCCTAGCGCGCAGCGGGGCCCATCTCGTTCCAATAGCTGACTAGCGACGAGCTTTCGATCGCTTCTTCATTGATGGAACCTAGTGGGAGGCAAACCCCTCGGTAGCAAATCGATTCCGCGCTCCCCCTGGAAGAATCGCCCAACAATAGTCGCCACCTCATCGAGCGAGGGAAGAAATGCATGCATGTCGGATGCGACCATTCCACGCTGAATCGGATGAAAATAAGAGACATCCTCCGCCTGAATCTCCACCGACGCGACCCCGACGAGCTGCGCCGACTGCACTGGCACGACGTCGTCGCCTGCGCCCATCGTCGCGCGGTCGAAGTCGTACCATCGATCTGGGTCGGGTCCGACTTCGACTTGGACCATCACCGCTCCGGGTTTGTTGCCAAATATCACGAGCTGATGATCGGAGCTAATGTTAAACGGCGCATTACCAGGCAGTGGTAGAGTCGCCAGAACTCTATTTGCCGCAGTCAAATGAACCTGCTCAACGTCGAACCCACTGCCGCCTGCGTCTGGGTCCACGGTATTTTTCTGCCAATTGTTAACATTGAAGATATCGAGAGGTACACTGGCTCGCACCACCGCTCCCGGGAATCGTGGCAGCAGCTCATACACGGCGGGGAAGGTCCGTGCGAGCTTGCGCAACTCTTTGCGCCCGCCGAAAAACGGAGTCTCGCCGCTGATCAGCGCCACCGCCGCATCGAGCGCACCTAGATGTGGCGTCGCGATGAAGCAGATTTGGCCGACCGGCAGAGTTGCCCCGCCGGCTGACCGCTGCCAAGCTTCCAGAAACGCTCTCAGCACCAATCCACCCATGCTGTGAACCGCAAAATCGAAAAGACCATCCCATCCCTTCACCGAGGGCATCGCCTTCTTCTGCAACTTGCCGACATATT
The DNA here is from genome assembly GCA_052145175.1 of Binataceae bacterium (SeqCode). Taxonomy (GTDB): domain Bacteria; phylum Desulfobacterota; class Binatia; order Binatales; family Binataceae; genus JAJPHI01. The sequence goes on from JBKQPD010000170.1 coordinate 12,530, forward strand.
GGACAAGCGCCTCTGCACTCCTGGAAATCGAGTAACGCCAATCGTATGGAAACAGATACGCCGGCACGTCCAGACGCCCTTGCAGCGCCTGAACCAACGGTCCGTATGCGATTTCAAGCAGTTGCGATGGAAGAGTGACAACGTGCTCGTCGCGATCTGCAAGCGCGGCGTCATCCAGCGCAAGACTGTCGAATTTGGGCGGGGTGAACTTCTCTCCGACAATAGTCAGCGTGGACCAAGTAGTTAGCGGTGAGAGTGGGTAAACATTCTGTAATGCTGAACCCTGAATTCCCGGAATAATTATACACGGCCGCATAAACGTTCCTCCCGAAGTCGTTTCACTTGACGCACTCTCAACTGTTCGAGACGTCGCCCCGCTCCACGGTTTGCTAGACTGACATGTCGATGGTAAACGTCAACCCGGCGGTCGCGGCGATCTTTCTACGACACCGGAGCGAAGGAGCTGCCCAAGTTTTCCGGGACCGCCGACCAAGAATGGGTCGAACCCGGCCGCTGCTTCGCAACTAGACGACCTAACCTTCTATCGCGCCGCTATTCCCTCACCCCTTCGGTAACCCCAGGACGCGTTCGCCCAGCACGTTGCGCTGGATTTCGTTGGTGCCGGAATAGATCATCGGGCCGCGCGCTTCGAGCATCCGGCGCGCCCAGATGCCGTGGTCGATAGCGAGAGCGTCGGCGCGTTCGAGTTGCGCGTACGGCCCCAGCAGCTCCAGCGCGAAGGCCGCGATCCGGAGTCCCAGTTCGGAAGCGGTCAGTTTGATCATCGAGCCTTCCGGTCCGGGCGGGAGTCCCTTGAGCTGGCGCGTGAGCTGCCGGAATCCCGTATATCTGATCGCGGTGGCTTCCGCCGCGAACTGCCCGAGCTTCTGCCGCACGCCCGGCTCGTCCCAGAGGAGCCCTCCGTTGCGTGACAGGCGTTGCGCGAGACTCGCGAGTTCGCGCACCCGCGCCATCATGATCCGCTCCTGACCGGTCGAGCGCTCGAAGGCGAGCGTGGTCATCGCAACCTGCCATCCCTGATTCTTTTCGCCGACGACATTTTTAATCGGCACCCGTACGTCTTCGAGAAAAACCTGGTTGAAATGCCGCGCCCCGGTCATCTGGATCAACGGGCTGATCGTGATCCCCGGGGTTTTCATGTCGACCAAGATATAGCTGATCCCCTTATGCTTGGGGGCGACGGAGTCGGTGCGGGCCAGGAGGAACATCCACTGCGCGTGATGGGCCAGCGAGGTCCAGATTTTCGCACCATTGACGATGAAATGGCCGTCCCGTTCGACGGCGCGGGTCTGCAGCGCGGCGAGGTCCGAGCCGGCGTTGGGCTCCGAGTAGCCCTGGCACCAGATTTCCGCGCCGGTCAGGATGTTGCGCAGGTGATCGCGCTTTTGCTCGTCAGTACCCCAATGGACGAGCGTCGGGCCGACCAGCCAGATGCCGGGGCCGGTGAAGGGCACGCCACTGCCGATCAGTTCGAGCTCCTGCTCGCAGATGATCTCCTGCAGCGGCGTTCCGCCGCGACCGCCATATTCCCGCGGCCAGGTAATCCCGAGCCATCCGCCTGCGCAGAGCTTGGCGTGCCAGCGCAGCGTCGCTTCCCAACTGACGTCTTCCTCGTCGCCGAGCGGGCCGATGGCGGGCACGGCGTAATGGCGATTGTGCGTCAGCCACTCGCGAAATTCGGCCCGCATCGCTTCGTCTTCCCTGCTGTAACTGAAATCCATCGCTCACGTGGCTCCGTCACCAGAATTAGGCACTCTATGATTTATGTCATCTCAGGTGCTAGACAAACATTTTTGACGCAACTGACGGGGGCGACTTAATTTTTGGCCGCGGCTCCGGGGGGCGGCCGAGTCCGCGAGGCGCGGCCAAAGAGCGGACTCGCCCGCCCCCTGTTCCCTGCCTCCGGCACGGTCATCTTAATTTTCCTTGCGCAACAGCGCGCTCCGCTAACGGCGCTTGAACATCGGATAGCGGGACCTTACCATCGGCGGGATGAAACAACCGCGATCATTCGATCAACTGCCCGAGCTGCCCGGCGTCGGCATGCGCCATGCGTGGGGCGAGTTCGGGGAAAACGACGTGCTCGGCTCGATCAACCTGCTGACACCGGAACGCGTCGCCACGGCGGCGGCGGCCGTGCGTACGGGCGAGATGATCTCGCTGGATCTGCCGCTCAACCTGCCCGATCCGCCGATGTTCGGACGGCAGCGCTATCGTCACGAGATTATCGCGCTCAACCGCAATGAGATGGACGACCGGCTCGACAACTTTTATCCGCAGGGTTCGACGCAATGGGACGCGCTCGGCCATGTGCGATGCCGCGAACATGGCTATTGGGGCGGCCGCACCCAGGACCCGACGAACGCGCCCAACGAGCTCGGGATCGATCGCTGGGCCGACCACGGAATCGCGGGGCGCGGCGTACTGCTCGACGTCGCGGGCTGGATGGCCAAGGTCGGGCGTCAGCTCGATCCGTTCACGCCGATCAGAATCACCGCCGAAGATCTCGATCAGACGCTGCACAGCGAGGGGGTCGCGCCGCAGCCGGGCGACATCCTGTGCGTGCGCACCGGGTGGGTGGGGGCGTACAAGGTGCTCGACGCCGCCGGCCGGACGCGGATCGCCGAAAACCCGATTGCGGCCGGACTGCGCGGGGACGAGGCGATGGCGCGGTATCTGTGGGACGCGCATCTTGGCGCGCTCTGTTGCGACAATCCCGCGATCGAGACGATTCCCGGTGACCCGCAGGTCGGCTCGCTCCATCGGCGCATCCTGCCGTTACTGGGGCTCGCGTTGGGGGAGTTCTTCGACTTCGAGAAGCTCGCGGAGCGGAGTCGCGCGGACGGGCGGTGGACCTTCTTCTTCGTCGCGGTACCGCTGAAGGTCCCGGGCGGAATCGGTTCGCCGGGCAACGCGCTCGCGATCCGCTGAGCGGAGGTCATCGATTGCCGCTAAAGGCGGTCAGAAATCGAATATTTTGCGCATCGTCGCGAGAATGCGGCCTTGCTCTTCGCGCACGGCCTTCGCCGTCGCGGGGGAGCTCGAAGCCTGGGCCAGGGTTTCCTCTTCGCGCGACGCGGCGATTTTGGCGATCGCGGGAGCGCTTTCCGGACGGGCCTTGAACAGATGCGCGAAGCCGTTGCGGCTGACTTCCAGCACCTCGAGGTCGGTTTCCGCGCGCACGGTGGCGATGCGATGCTCGCCCTTGAGCAGCGCGATCTCGCCGAAATAGTTCCGGTCCGAGCGCTGATCGATATGCCCGACCACGATCGGATCCCGGCGATCCGTGCCCTCGACGCCATCCACCAGCACCTCGACTCTGCCACGCCGCAACACAAAGAAGGAATCGCCGATCGCACCTTGGCGAAGGATCACCTCACCGCGTCCATATTGGCTCACCTTGACGGAAGGCAACATGATGCGGAGATCCTCGTCCGCGAGTTCATGGAATAGATCGACCTTCCGCAGATCCTGAATCATCAGGTTTTCGAGTCCCTCATGATTTTTGGACGCCGGCGATGGCGTGGCGCCCGCCGGTGGCGGAAATTCGGTCGCGTTGCGCCGCAAGGCATACCAGACATTGCGCGTGATTTGCCCGCGCGTCGATTCCACCTCGCCGAAGTCCGCCACCCAGTACCGGATACGGTAACGGATGGACGAATCGCCAAACTCCCATGGCCCTACTTCCGGCCGCGGCTCGCCAAGGACTTCGGGAATGTCGTCGAGCACCTTCTGGATGGCGTTCTCGATCTTCCACGGCTCCTCGCCGTAGCCCAATCCAATAAAGAGTTCGTCGGCGACGTGCCCGGAAGCGGAGTAATTCGTCAACCCGCCGCTCGCCAGCATCCCGCTGGGGATCATCACGCTTTCGCCCGCGCGCGTCACAATTCGTGTAACCCCCCATCCGGTGCCTTGCACCTGTCCGACCTGCTCGCCGACGCGCACCCAGTCGCCGGGACGAAAGGGCCGTTGCGACTGGATCAGGAGACCGCTGAACATGTCGCGATGCTCCAGGGCGGCCTGGCCCAGCGTAAACAGCGTGGGAATCGCGATCAGGCCCCGGATATGGAAATCGAGCATATGATAGCCGACGATCGCCACGACGGTCGCGTACAACCCGGTCAGGGTCAGTTCGCTCACGATCGTCGAGACGGGAATCTTGCGGCGGCGCAACGAATTCTCGACGCTCTCCATCGCCAGGCGGATGAGCGCGCACCACATAAGCGAGATCCCCACCGCGCGCGTGTAGGGGGCCCATACGGGCTCGGTCACCCCGCGCGGCGTCATCAGATCGAAGATGAGGCCGAGCGCGAGCATGATAAAGCCCGCAGGCGTGAACCAGCGCGTGCGACGGCGAAAGGCGACCGCCGAAAGCGCCGCAATCATCGCGAGGGTACCCTCGATCGCCGGGAAAGCTAGATGACGAAATTCCTCTTGCATGGCGCGGAAATGGCGCCGGTTGGCGCCATCACACCAGTGGATTATGCCGATCCTCCCGTAGCAGACAAGTCCATTTGCACCAACCGCAGCTCGCGGCGGGTGCACTGGCCGCCGGCGATTGGGCCGGCCGCGCCGATAACGGCCGAGGTGAGAATTCTGCTATGGACAGCAAAGGCGGTTGTTCCGTTGAGCGAAGCTGCGCAAGGAGAATAACGCGATGGCCGATTGTCTGGCGGCGGTAATCACCGAATTCAAGCGGGACCTTGAGCTGCAGCGCGTGCCGCTCCCCACGCTGGCGCCCGGTTCAGTTCTGATTCGGGTCGACGCGGCGACCTTGTGCGGTACCGATACGCATCGCTGGCTGGGCAACTTCGGCACGGCACGACCCTTTGTCCCCGGTCACGAGACCTGCGGCACGATCGTCGAGATGCGCGGGGAACTCCGGGACATTCTGGGCGAGCCGCTCAAGCCGGGCGATCGCATACTCTCGTCGTACCCAAGCTGCGGTCACTGTTATTACTGCACGGTGCTCCGTCAGGTCGCGCTCTGCCGGAACGTGACGATTTTCGGCGACTCCAAGCCGGCCGCGTTGCTGGGCGGCTGCGCCGAGTATCACTATTTTCCTCCCGGCGGATGCCTGATTCGGGTACCCGACGAGGTGCCGCCGCGACTCGCGGCGTCGGCCGCGTGCGCGCTCCGCACCGTGATGAACGCCTACGAGCAGCTCGGCCGGGTCGAGAGTCACGAGACCGTGCTGGTTCTGGGGAGCGGCCCGCTCGGCCTTTATGCGTTGGCGGTCGCGCGCGATCGCGGCGCCCGGAAGACCCTGCTGATCGGCGCGCCCGCAACGCGACTGGCGGTGGCGCGCGCGTGGGGCGCCGACGCGGTGCTCAACCTCGAAGAGACGCCGGACGCGAACCGGCGCGCGGAGTGGGTGCGCGACCATACTGCTGGCCGCGGCGCCGACGTGGTTTTTCAATGCGCGGTGCCCGCCGTGTTGGCCGAAGGGCTCGAAATGATCCGGCCGGGCGGGCGTCTGCTCAGTATCGGTATCGGCGGCAGTCCGCTAAGCCTTCCGCCCGCGGCCTTCCTGAAGGCGGTACGGATCAGTTTCGTCGTGATGGCGGAGCCGCGTCACTTCTGGCAGGCGGTCGATTTTCTCGCGACCCGGCGCCAGCGGTTCGACTTCGATCGCATCATCTCGGGCACCTACACGCTCGATCAGACGACCGTCGCGCTGCGCAAGATGGCGACCTTCGAGGAAGTCAAGCCGGTGATTCTACCGGCCGCGGCCAGCTGAGAATCGGCGCGGGATAAGATGCTATGCCCTGACCGGCGTGCCGTCCTCAAATCAGTTGAGCGTAAAAACCCCGAGCAGATCGTCGGTGGATATCATCCCCGCCAATTGACCGTCCGCGACCACCGGAAGCGCCGTCAGCATGCGTTCGCGCAGGATGCGCGCGGCCTCATGCGTGCTGGTGGCAGGTGTAACCGTGACCGCCTCAAGCATCGCATCTTTGACTTCGGTCCGCTCCAGCGCGTCCTTAAACTTGTGCAGTTCGCGGTCCGTGATCATGCCGACGAGACGACCCTCCGCAATCACGGGCATCGTCCGAAAGCCCCCGCTGTGCATTTGTTCCGCGACGGCCGAAAGCTTGTCATCGGGCTTCGCCGTTACGGGGCTGACTGACATCCAGCGGCCCACGACGTTATCGTCGGGTTCGTTATGACGAATGGCGAGCACCGGGCAGGTGGTCGCCCTGAGGACCGCCTCGACTGTGCTGCCCAGAAAAACGTGCGCGAAACCCTTGCGCCCATGCGTCGCCATCACGACCACGTCGGCGGCGAGCGCGCGCTCGGTCCGCAAGATGACGGCTGCCGGATCGCCGGTGTCGGTCATGACCTCGTACTTGACGCCGTGCAGGCGCCGATTCGCCAACTCTTCGAGTCTCTTGCGATCGATTTTCGCCTGGTCCTTGTACAACTCCACGTAAGCCGGACCGCCCACCGGGGGATCGCTCATCGGCACCACGTAGAGCAGGAAGACGACGCCGTCATTCTGCCGCGCCAATTCCGCCGCGATGTCCATCGCGAGCATCGAGTTGTCGTCGAAAGCCACGGGGCTCAGGATCCGCCGATAGGGGAAAGCCATGATTCGACCTCCTGCTGGCGATCTCAGGCCCAGCTGCGAAAAACCCAAAAGAGGAACGCTGCCAATATTATCGACGCGGGCAAGGTCAGTACCCAAGCCAGTGCGATATTGCGGATGGTCGCGAGCTGCAGCCCCGACCGGTTCGCGGCCATTGTACCCGCGACGCCGGACGACAGCACATGGGTGGTGCTGACCGGCAGACCCATATAATCAGCCGCACCAATGGTCAGCGCCGCGGTTATTTCCGCCGCCGCGCCCTGCCCGTACGTCAGATGATCCTTGCCGATCTTCTCGCCGACGGTGACCACGATACGCTTCCAGCCCACCATTGTGCCGAGTCCCAGCGCCAGCGCAACCGCGACTTTCACCCATGTCGGAATGAATTTCGTGGCTTTGTCGATATGAGCCTTGTAGTTATCCAGCACCGCCCAATCGGCCGGGGCCAGCGTCGGCTTGCCGGTCTTTTTCATCGTGCGAAAGGCTTCGCTCGCCAGATACATATCGTTGCGGAAATTGCTGACCTGCGCCGGGGGGACGTTCGCGAGCTGCTTGAACATCGCGATATTGTTGCCGGTATCGTTGATTAGTTGGCGCAACGCCAACATCGTGGTCGAAGTGAACTTGTGATCCCGAATGAAGTCCTCGATATCCGTCTGCGGGTCTGAGGCGATCGCCGACTTGTCGACATACTTGTCGATCGTGTTGGCCGCTTGCTGCGAGACCGCCACGAAATCGGCCGTATCACTCGCCGGCATCGCGTGATTCAGCCCGTAAGCGGTCGGGACGATGCCGATTAGAATCAGCATGATCAGGCCCATCCCCTTTTGGCCGTCGTTCGAGCCGTGCGCAAAGCTGACGCCCGTACAGGTCAGAATCAACAGTCCGCGAATCCAGAACGGCGGGGGTTCGATTCCCTGGGGAGCCTCATAGAGCTGTTTGTCCGCGATGAGGAGTTTCATCACCATCAAGAACCCACCCGCGATGGCGAAACCAAACAGCGGCGATACCAGCAGCGATTTGCCGATGGTCGCGGCTTGCCCCCAATCAACGCCGCTGGTGCCGGTGTGTGGCGCCATCAGTTGATTCGCAATACCCACGCCGATGATCGAACCGATCAAGGTGTGCGAGCTGGATGCGGGTAGGCCGAAATACCATGTCCCGACATTCCAGATCATCGCGGCAACCAGCAAAGCGAACACCATCGCGAAACCTGCGCCGCTGCCCACTTGCAAAATGAGCTCAACCGGCAGCAGCGAAACAATTGCGAAAGCGACCGCACCGGTCGAGACGAGCACCCCGAGAAAGTTGAACATCCCGGACCAGGCGACGGCGAGATGGGGCTCCAGTGAATGGGTGTAAATAACCGTCGCCACCGCATTCGCGGTGTCGTGGAAGCCATTCACGAATTCAAAACCGAGCGCCACCAGCAAAGCGAAGCCTAACATCACGAAAGGGAAGATGGACGTGCTGTGCACCACCGACAGATCGCTGACCAAGTGCATAACCGCGTAGATCAGCCCGATTATCAGAACGATGCCAAAGACTCCCGTTCCGAGCCTGCCTGGGCTGCGCGCCAGTTTTGCCTCAACCGCAATATTTGTGGATGCTGCCGCCATAGCGAATCCTTGCCTGAGCCCGGCCAAAGCGCGACTGACCTTCAGGCACGTCCAACCGCGAACGTGCTCGGTGTCCGTGCCGGACCAAGTGAGCGGCAGACGCTACTGTCGATTCATTAACGCATCCCGGTTGGAAATGTTACGGACCGATGAACGGGCGGCGAAAGGGCAAGATCGCAGCGCCGCTGGCGTTCGGATCGGTCCTAACCGGGACCGTGCGGCGGCGTGCTATGTTAACCTTTGTCGCTTAATATCCATACCTTAGACTGTCTTGTCGTCGAGACCGCCCAGCAGACCGTTCAGCTCCTGAATCCTGAGTTCGCCGGCGCGCGTCTGCCCGCCGACCTCCAGGAACTTGCGCATGTTGCGCCGCCCGCTCTCGGTGCGGACCAGTTGCTGGAACAGATAACTCTCGTCGCGGAAGCCCTCGGCCAGCGGCTTGTCGGCCGCGTTGATCGCCTGCTTGGTGAGCCGCACGGCCGCGACCGGAAACGACGCGATACGCTGCGCGAGCCATTCAACATACGGCCCAATCTGCCCTGGTTCGAAGGCGCGGTTGAGGTAGCCCCAGCGTTCAGCGGTATCCGCGTCCAGATCGATACCGCCCATGATCACTTCCATCGCGCGATTACGGCCGATCAGGCGCGGCATCCGCTGGGTGCCCGTACCGCCCGGAAGGATGCCGAGCGGCACCTCCATCTGGTTCACGCAGGTCTTGCCGCGGACGCCAAAGCGCATGTCGAAGCACATCGAGAGCTCCGACCCGCCTCCCCCGACCCGCCCTTCGATCTGCGCGATCGTGACTTTGTTCATCAGGCGAAAGCGCTCGCACATGTCGTGATAGAAGGCGTTGGCGTAGTCCTCGTGCCGGGCCGGCTTGTCGACCGGGAATTCGAGAATCGCACCGACATCGAAATGAAACGATGAAGAAATCCGGATTCGCGCTCCGCAGGACCACGACCAGCAGGTTGTCGTCAGCGGCGAGTTCAGTCGAGAGACGCGTGAATTCGTCCAGTAAAGGCAGCGTAATTACGTTGACCGGAGGGTTGTCGATCGTTGCGTAGGCGACCTTGCCCCGCACCTCGACGCTTATCAGTTTGTACGTGTCGTAAGCCATGGATTCTCCTTGAAGCTGACAAATACGCGCCATCAATCGCGCGGCGCAAGTAATCCGCAGCTTGCCGTTGCGGTAAAAAATCGGGACATTAACCGTATCCCGGGTTCGCTTGCGAGGACCGCGACGCAATGGCTAAGCGTGAATTCACTACTTTGACTGCCGAAGTGACCGGCGCGATCGGTCACTTGGTGCTGAATCGGCCCGAGCGTCTGAACGCGATCAATGACGCCGTGATGAGCGAGCTGCTCGAGGCTGTGGGCTGGCTCGACACCCATCGCGAGCTGCGCGTGGTGATCTTCAAGGGCGCCGGCCGGGCCTTCTCCGCAGGCGCCGACCTGAAGAGTCTGCCCGGCGCGGAGACGCGGGTCGAAAGCGGGGTGAGCTGGCTCGGGCGGCGCAAGGCCGGACAGATCGGCGCGCGCCTGTGCGAGGCGATCGAGCAGATGCAGGCGGTGACGATCGCGCAGGTGCATGGCGTGGCGGTCGGCGGCGGAATTCTGTTAATGGCCTCCTGCGATCTGCGGATCGTCGCACACGGTACGGTGATGTTCATTCCGGAGGTCGATCTGGGGTCGCCCTACTCGTGGGGTGCGATCCCGCGGATGGTGCGCGAAATCGGTCCCGTGCTGACCAAGGAACTCGTCATGACGTGCCGGCGCTTCACCCCGGAAGAAGCGAAAGAGTGGCGCTGGATCAACCGGGTCGTGACGCTCGACCGGATCGAGGAAGAGGTCGAGCAACTCGCACGCGAATTGGCGGCGAAGCCCTCGGTCCCATTGCTGATCACCAAGGATCACGTCAACGCGATCACGCGCGTCATGGGCGCGGGGATCACGTCGTATGCGGACGGCGATCTCGCGCGCGCGGTCGCCGCCGAAGAAGAGTCCAGGGTCGCGGTCCACGAGTACGCACAAGCGACCATCGGCAAAAAGCGTGATCAGCGATAAATAGCCGCTACCTTCCTCAAACCCCGAACTGTCCGAGCACGACCGCGACGACCGATCGCGAGGCCGCCTTTCGGCGATTATCTTGTGACGCGCGGAGCGGGCGGAATACCTTGGAGCGAGGGTGCATGGCGTCGAGGCAATGAGATCAGGTGCGCTGGTCAGCGTATTGGTGGCGTTTGCTTTGGCGCAAATCGTCGCGCCACACTTGGCCCTGGCACAGCCCCGCAACCAGGCGTCTGCCGCAGGCCAGGTCGACGGCACGATTTCCAATGCGCTCGGCCAGCCTATCCCGGATGCCACTATTTCGCTCAGCGCGCTCGACGGTCGAGTGACCGCCCTAACGCATACGGACGCGCACGGGCGTTTTAATTTCCGCAGTGTTCACCCGGGTACCTACCAGATAACCGCCAGCAAGCTCGACTTCAAGCCTGAGGCGCAGACGCTGCGGTTGAGCGAGCGGCAACGGGCCGCGCGGCTTATGCTTACGATGGAGGCTAAAGCACCGCTCACTCTCGCGGTCGTGGCCCATCGCCTGGACAATGCCCGGAACGCGTTGTCACCCGCGACCGGCGGCAGCGTCTACAAATTCGACCAAGCGGCCATCGGCGAACTCCCCGAAGGCGCCAACACCGCGCTCAGCCAGATGCTCGTGCAAGCCCCCGGTGTCAGTCAGGACGGTTACGGGCAAGGGCAGGAACAAATCCATGTTCACGGTGAAAATGGCGGCGGCCTTCAGTACCGGGTAAATGGGATATTTCTGCCCGAGGCGGTCTCGAGCTACGGCGAGATTCTCAGCCCGCGCTTCGTCCGCAGCCTCACCCTGCTGACCGGTGTGATGCCGGCGCAGATCGGCTACCGCAACGAGGGGGTGATCGACGTGCAGACCAAGGACGGCTGTGCGGACGGCGGTCCCCATAACAATAACGTCGATTTCTTCGGCGGCCAACGTGCGACCTTCGAGCCGAGTTTTGAATATGGCGGATGCGCGGGGCGGTTCAGTTACTACACCAGCGGATTCTATCTGCAGAGTGCGCTCGGATTACAGCCGCCGACTTCGCGGCCCGATCCGAAGCATGATCAGACTTATCAGGGCCAGGGTTTGGCCAACCTCAATTATTTCATCAATTCGCAAACTCGTCTCTCGTTGCTGGCGGGAACCGCCGTAAACTATTTCCAGATTCCGCCGGAGTCAAATCTGGCGCCGGTCTATACCCTCAGTGGGGTAAGTAGCTATCCTTCGGCTGACATTCACGACAGCGAGACCGAGCAAAGCTACTACGGTATCTTGTCCTTGCAAGGCACAATCGGGGCGGCGATCGATTATCAGCTCGCGGCGTTCAGCCGCTACTACACACTCACTTTTGATCCCGATCCGATCGGGGATCTGATTTTCAACGGTGTGGCGGCACGCATCCGCCATACCGGCTTCATCAATGGACTCCAGGAGGATACCGCGTACCGGCTGGATGCCACGAACACGCTGCGCGCGGGGCTTTATCTGAGCGGCGAGGCGATTGAGATCGACGATGACGCCCGAACCTTTCCCGCCAAAGACGGCGTTCAAACCAGCTCAACTCCGGTTTCGATCATCAACGATAACAATCAAGTCGCCTGGGTGTTGGGCCTTTATGCCCAGGATGAATGGCGCCCGCTACCGCATCTGACAGTAAACTTCGGCGCACGCTGGGATCGGGTCAGCGCGTTCGTCACCCAGAATCAGTTGAGTCCTCGCCTCGGGTTCGAATACGAAGTGGTGCTCGGAACCTCACTGTACGGCGGTTACGCTCGCTACCTCAAGCTGCCGCCCTTCGAATCGGTGGCGCTGGAGACCGTGAAAACGTTTGAAAACACTACCAATGCCGCCCCGGTATCGAGCGGTAATGATAAGGTGTCGGCCGAGCGTGACGACTACTTCGATCTGGGTATCCGGCAGGGTTTACTTCAAGGCCTGAAACTTGACGTCGACGGCTTTCTCAAGTTTGGTCACGATCAGCTGGACCTGGCGCAACTCGCCGGGTCCCAGGTGTTCGCGCCGCTGCAGTACCGCAAGAGCCGTGCTTGGGGTGCGGATTGTAGCCTGACGTATCAGCAGGATGCCGTCTCCGGTTATGTGAATTTCTCCTATGCGGTCTTGCAGGCAAGAGACATCAGTGCCGCGCAATTTCTGGCCGATAGTGCGCAGGAGATCGCTTATGTCGCCAACCATTGGATCCCGCTGGACGACAACCAGCTCTTTACCGGATCCACCGGTGCGAGTTACCGCCTCTGGGGCTTCTTGCTGACGGCTGACGCGATATGGGGCAGCGGCTACCGTCGCGGCTTTGCCAATTCGGGTGAATTGCCCCCGAGCTTGCAGGTCAATGCCGCCATTGTGCGGAGTATGGAACTGTCGCGCTTCGGCGAAGTCGAAGGCCGGCTAAGCGTAATTAACCTGTTCGATCATTCGTATGAGATCCGGAATGGCACGGGAATCGGCGTCTTTTCGCCGCAATACGGTCCACGTCGAGCGGTGTACGCGGGTCTAAAGGTGCCGCTGGCGACTCTGATGAACGCCAGCGCGGAAGTCTTTGGCGCGAAGTCGGCAAAACCTTAGGACTAACCGCAAAGACCCAACGGCCGCTGGTCGGGACCAACGGTCCGGTGACATCCACCAGCCCATCCGCTATCGAGGAACGCGCCGGGCTCGCTTACAATCCGAATAACAAGCAATGGATTGTCGACTACGTTAATCAAATCGCATCTGCCGGAGCCAGCAAGCCCTTATGTTTGCTGGCTCCCCGCCGCGCTCATTGCCGATCCGCGAGAGGAATAAACAAGGTCTGACGCGTGGAGGTTCCTACTCCGCGCGAGACGTGGCCTTTACCGGTAACGTCTTCGGCGAGCAGGATCGAACCGGGGCCAAAGCGCCGGACCTCGCCGTCACTGACCTCGATCTCGACTTCGCCGCTCAGGTTAACGACGAACTGGCGTCGCGGAGCGTTGTGCCAATCGACCAAGTACTCGCCGCTGCGGGTTTCGCGGAAGACTACACCCTTGGCCGCGATCATTTCCGACATGGTCGAAGCATGGTCGGCGGGCTTCATCTCCTGATCGACGTCCTGAAGATGCGACTCACCGCCGGCGTCAGCATAGATACGTGTGTACTTCATGGGGTTGCCCTCCGCTCAAATGCGTAACACGATTTCAGGCAAAACTCAGGAGTCTATGGTGGATGCGTACGGGCGCCGACCGGAGGCGCTCGTGCGCATCAGACGATCGAGGTGCTGGCCTTGGCCATAAGCGGAATTTCGGCACGCCGTGGCACTACGCAAAGGAAGGACGCCGCCGATCCTACCACGCAGATAAGCGCGCACAACTCGAACGGCATCGTATAACTGCCGGTCACGTCCGTCAGCCATCCGACCATAAGCGGACCGATGAAGAGACCGACTGTCACCACTGTGCCAAGCCATCCGAACAGCGTCCCGAAACGCTTGAGGCCGAGTATTTCGGCGGTCACCATCGGCACCAACGCGACCGGCGCGGCCCCGGCGATACCGACTACGATAAGCCACAGCGCCAGCATCGCAGCGTGGCTAGCGTTAAGCAGGACGCAGACGCCAGCCGCGATCATCGCGAAGCCGATTCCAAGCGCGTTCTTGCCGCCAATACGGTCGCCCAACGCACCCATCGCGGCCTTTCCCACCGCCGCCATGCCGAGCACGAGACTGACCACCAGAGTGGCGGAATGCAGGCTGTAGCTGAGCCCCTCGAGGTAGGCGACCAGATGATGGAAGGTGCCACCGACCGCGAGCCCATAGGACAATTGCGCGACCACCAGCATCCAGAAGGCGCGAGTGTGCAGCGCTTCGCGCACTTCGTAACCCGGCAACGCGGCGGCGCGCTCAGCGATCGATTGCGCAGCGGCGCCGGCCGGCCGCGTCCGCACGAAGATCAGCAGCAGCGGCACCACGATCAGCAGCCCGGGAACCGCGACGGTGAAGTACCCCGCCCGCCATCCATGGGCGGCGATCACACTACCGACGGTAAACGTCATCACCATCCCGCCCGCTTCCATCCCGGCGGTCACGATCCCGAGCGCAAACCCGCGGCGGCCGGGGAACCAGTTCGCGATTACCGTAGCGGCCGCCAACCAAGTCGAGGCGCCGAGCCCGATGCCCAGCAGAATCACCGAGAGCAGCAGCGGCTCGAAGCTCTGCGCGCGGCTCGCGCAGAATAGTCCGAGCACCGCGATCATTCCGCCCGCGCCCATCACGAAGCGCGCCTCGATACGGTCGAGCAGCCATCCCGCAACCGGGGCGGAGACGCCAATCGCGAGCGACAGCCCCCCGGTTATCCAGGAGACCCGCCCATGACTCCAGCCGAACGCCTTGAGCAACGCGGCGAGAAAGATCGGTGCGGTGTTATAACCGCCTCCCCAGAGAAAGAACAAAGAGATGAAGAGGCTGATCGCGATAGTCCACGCCTGGCGCTCAGTTTTTTCCATGGCTGTCTCCGCAGAAAAATGTGCGCCGCATCAGGGCGGATAACGACGCCCATATCGCCATTGCGACTTTGAACTCCCGACACAATCGCCACCTATACACCCGGCGGCCCGCCATTGCACGATTGCAACCCGATAAGCACACCGCTTTTGAGTCGGTGCGCGCGGCGCCCTTGAGCGAGATTGCGCCACAGTATAGGTTCGCCTGACGCTCAGCCGACGATTGCCAAAAACTGGCGGCGTCGATTTCCAGGGAGGAGTTTCCGATGAACGTGATCAAATACTTGGCTGCCAGCCTGGCTCTCGCAACCTGCTGCACTCTCGGCGTGATTCATTCCGCCGCGGGCCAGGATACGAAGACGCAACGGCAGCTCGACATGGCGGCCGCGCGCGCTAATCGCAAGGCGCTCGTCGGCGCGAATATGCATCTGACCAAAGCCCAGGCCGACGCCTTCTGGCCGCTGTATGATGCTTACGAAGCCAAAATGGATAAGCTCGACGACCGGCACGCCGCCGAGGTCAGGACCTACGCCGCGCATTATCCGACCTATACCGAGGAGGACGCGACGAAAAAGCTCGACGAGGTTATCGCGATCAAACAGGCGAGCCTCGACGTGCAGAAGGAATTCGTTCCCAAGTTCCGCGCGGCGATCGCGTCGATCAACACCACCCGATTTTTCCAGATCGACAACAAGTTGAACGCGATGCTCCAGTGCGACATCGCGCAGACCCTTCCGCTCGCCAGCCCCGGACCCAAGACCGCGAACGAATAACGCGGCAGTGACGCGCGGGGAACGGGCGACAGCGTTCGCCTATCCCCGCCTCGCGCCATGCGCGAACCAGATGCTATTTACGAATTGCGCGGCTCGACTATGAAATCATCCAGATCGGCCGCGCGTGTCATGTCATAGAATGTCGCGTTGCGATACGGGCTGTTGACAACCACTCTGCCGCGCGCGTTCCGGTAGTAGGTCTCCATGCCGGGGTGGCTCCAGACCATGTTGGCGTGCGCCTGGTCGACGCGCTCATTGTAGGCGTCATGCACGTCTTGCCGGCATTCGACTGCGCCGAGTCCTTGATTCAACATCTGCTTCAGCACGTTCATGATGTAACGCATCTGCATTTCGACGACGAAGATCAGACTCCCGCCATGGCCCGGTTGCAGGTTGGGGCCATACAGGCAGAAGAAGTTCGGGAAGTCGGGCATCGCGAGACCGAGGTAAGCCCGCGCATCGTCCTCATTCCACACTTCGCGCAAGCTGCGGCCCGAGCGCCCGCGTGCATCGAAGGAGGTGAGGAAACGCAGGACGTCGAACCCGGTGGCTATCACCAACACGTCGGCCTCATACTCGGCGCCATCTTTGGTGATGATCCGATCGGAGCCGATTTCAACGATCGGATCTGCGACCAGCTTCACCCGTTCGTTGCGCAACATGCGGTACCAGCCGTTGTCCATCAGCATGCGTTTACCAAAAGGCGGGTAGCTGGGAACGACTTTATCCAGCAGCTCGGTCCGGTCGCCGATCTCCGCGGCGATGTACCCCGTGAAGTAGCCCCGATGCGAGTCGTTGGCTTTGTTCATCGACCGGTCGGCGTGGGGCCAGGCCGGGTCTTTCTGCAAGGCCGCGTGGAGCCGGTCGCCAAACGTCCATCCGAGGCGCAGCCGGTACCACACCCGGTACAGTGGCACTTCACGGAGCAGGAAACGCAGCAGTTCCGGGATCGGTGTCCGAAACTGCTCGTTGGGCGCCACCCAATGCGGCGAACGCTGGAAGATCGTAAGCGACTCCACCGTGTGCTGAATCTCGGGACCGACCTGCATCGCGCTCGCGCCGTTACCGATCATCGCGACGCGCTTGCCCTTGAGATCGAGGTCGGCGGGCCACTCAGCGGTGTGAAAGCTCGGTCCCTTGAAGCGTCGAGCCCTTTGATGGCCGGCATTTTGATCGGGTTGAAAATCCCGACCGCACTGATCAGAACGTTGGCTGTGCGCGTCTCGTGCGAACCGTCAGCGTTCCGCACGGCGACCGCCCACCGCTGGGTTGCTTCGTCATAGTTGGCTGACTCGACCTCCGTCTCGAAGCGGATGTGTGAACGCAGGGCGAACTTCTCGGCGACGTGCTCAAGGTAAGCGTGGAGTTCGTCGCGCAACGCATAATACATCGACCAGTCGTACGGAGCGCAGGCAAACGAGTAGAGATGGTTCGGGGTATCGACGCCAGCGCCGGGATAGCGGTTGTCCCGCCAGATCCCTCCCAACCGCGCGCTCTTCTCGAGGATAGTAAAGGGAATGCCAGCCTGCTGAAGATTGAGCGCCGCGCACAATCCCGAGACGCCCGCGCCGATGATCAGGACCTCGAAGCCGTCCGGAACGGGCAGCTTCTCGGTGGCTCCGTTCGGCCCCACAGAAAGCTCTTCGGCGATGATCGAGTCGTATTCGGCGGGAATTCTCTCGGCCATCGCCCGGCTCAGCATCTTGAGCCGCAGTTCCTGCGACGGCTCGGGAATCGCCACCTGACGGCCGGCGCGCCAGGCCAGGATGGCCTCGAGCGCCGCGGCGCGGATCTCGGCCTGGATCGGCTCCGCAAGCTCACCGGTGTCGTTGTCACTCATGCCGCGCGGCCGCCTGATTTCGTAAGGCTCGTCCAACCAGCGGAGCTCGCCGGTTAACTGCACCAACACCATCAACAGCACCGGAATGTTTGCAATCGCGATCGCTTCGGCGAAACGCTGCGCTTCTCCCTGCTCGTGAGCGCCGTTTTGTTCATTCATATCTTGCTCCGTCCGGTTCTGCTTTTTGCTGATAAAAGGGTACGGGTTCAGTTTTAACTGAACCCGTACCGATAAGGGAAATGGATTTGCGACCCTTGATGGCGCGTAGGCTCGCCACTTATGGCGTCAGACGAGTCTCGTCAATGTAGTCATTCTCCCTGACTGAGCCGGGCGACGGTCTTGCTAGACGCCGGCCTGCCGCACCAGATCGACCCCGAACTGCTCGGCGGCGTTGCCGCCCAACATCCGCGCGAGCATCGCGTCATCGATGTTTGCGCGCGTCAGCTTGTCGATAGCGTCCCAGCCGCTGGTCGTGTCGTGATGCGGATAACGCGAACCCCAGACGATCTTTGCGGCAAAGTTCTGCGGCAGCCGCTGGATCATGCGCTCCTCGGCATCGAACCCCAGCATCACATTGCCTTCCTCCCAAAGTTCTTCCGTATCGGTACGAACTGGGTAGTAGTGCAGGAGGGGAAACGTGCGGGTCGAGGCTTCCATCTTCTCCAGCACTTCTTCCATCCAGGAGGCTTTGCCGTGCGCCACAACCACTTTCATCTTTGGATAACGCTGCATCACGGTAAATCCAATCAGGGTGGACGCAACAAACATGTGATTGTCCAGCCAATAAGACAGAATCGGTGCAATCGGATGTCCGAGTGGCGGCGTTGCGGAAATGGAGTTGGCCGATCCCGCCCCGGCGCCGCCCCCGGCGAACGGTCCGCCTCCGGCCACCGCGATAAATTGAAAGCGGTTGAGCCGGCCTTTGATCTTTTCCGTGAAGGGGCCGTGAGAAGTCCATTCCGGGTTCCATAGACCCGCGGTTGGGTGCACGGCTGCGGCCAGCCCCACCCGCTCGAGTTCGTCCCATAACGGATTGTAGTAAGGATGAGTGAAATAGCGTCCCTCAATAAACATCGGCCGGATAAACGCCGCGCGGAAGCACGCGATGTTCCGTACCCGCCGCAACTCTTCGAGTGCGTAGTCCATATGCTGTAACGGCAGCATCGCCGCGGCGAATAGCCGCCCACGACCCGCGCCGCAGAAATCGGCAATCCAGTCGTTGTAGGCGCGAGCCAGGGCGTACGCCACATCGGGATTTTCGATCAGATGAAATCCTTCGGCGAACCACGTCGGGTAAAGGAAAGCCATGTCGACGCCCATCGCGTCCATATCATTGAGCCGAGCCTCGGGGTCAGCGCCCCCCGGGTTCATCGGGTGGCGCATATTGGGGTCAAGCTGACCGATCTGTTTCCAGCTGAGGCCGGGGTTCCAGATCGCATGACGCGGGATGTTCGAGTTCATCGTGTCGCGAAACATCTTGCCGTTGACTTGCAGGTAACTGCCCCACTTTCCTTCCTCGCGCCACAACGCATACTTACCCAGCGTGCGATATTCGGGTTCGAGGTACCTGGTCCACAGCTCCGGTGGTTCCACGACGTGGGAATCGCCGTCAAATACTGCGAAGTTCTTGCGAGCCATAATCACCCATCTCCGGCGGCAATGCCGAGTTATTATCTAGCGAGACAGTCGCATTCCGGCTATTCCCGTTCCCGCTCTGACTACCGCCTCAGGGCAGCTTCGGGCTTGAGTGATTCCCTTACTTCCTCATCGCTCGGCCACCAATCAGGGCGCTCAATTTCAGTGACGCGTTCGCGGATGAATTTTTTCGGCGCTTCGATCTTGTAGAGCTTGCGCGCGTTCTCGCCCAGAAACTTCGCCTGATAGGTATCCGGCAGCTCGCACTTGCGCATGGTCGCGATCGCCCGCCAGATGTCGTCACCGTCGTGATGGTAGACATCGGATGACCACGCCAGGATGTGTTCGTAGAAGTCGGGCAGGCGCGACGGCGGCGCCTCATCGCCCTCGAAACCGGTGACGCAATGCTCGAAGAAAGTCTCACTTGGCAATCGTTTGAGCGGCGTGAGCCGTCGATCATTTTGGTACAGTTCGTAGATCTTGTCGCACTCATCCAGCAGAAAAGTCAGCCAGGTGGAGGAAGCCTCGAACACCGCGGCCTTGATCTTCGGGTAGCGTTCAAAGAAGCCCGACATCAGCGCCATCGTGACCCACAGGGACGCCTCGGCCTGGAAGTTCTGCACGTTGGTCAGGAAGTTGTGCGGAAGTTCCGCCGAGCTGGCCGTCAGGGCGATCAGCTCGGACCCGGAACACTGCTCGGTGTAGCCCGGCGGTTTCAGCACACCCAGACAAGGAAAGGGGTGCATGCCGTAGACCACGCCGGTCTCTTCCATCGCGCGCCACAAACGTCCGTACTTGGGCTGAATCGGGTAATTGCCCAGCGCATCGATCGGGCGGATCAGACCGACCCGGCAACCTTTGTCCGCCACCCGATAGAGCTCCTGTTCGGCGAATGTCGCATCCTGCATGGGCAGCAACGCCGCGAAGTAGAGCCGCTCGGGATCGGCCTGGCAGTATTCGTAAGCCCAGTCGTTATAGGCCTTGCACATCGCCCGCGCGCCGGCCGCATTCTGGATCCAGGGATAGGCTTCGAAGTCCGTCGGGATAATCATCACCTGATCGATCCCCTGAATATCCATATCGCGCAAACGCGGCTCAGGCAGATAGGAGCCCTTGTGGTCAAGGTAGTCAGCTTGTTCTTTGGTTATGGGGTTCTTGCGCTGCAAGTTGCGCACGTTCAAAGCACGCTGGATATCATGATTGACGCCGGGGCCCGCCAGCGAGAGGAGATTGACCATCCCGCTGGTACCGTGGAAAAGCGAGGCGGGACCCGCGTAGCCAAGTCCGTTAGCAAGAAGCCGCTTGCTTTCAGGATCAAAAAAGAAACTAGCCTTTAGCGCCTCGAATTCATCCTTGGTGAGGTAGTCTTTGGCCCGCTCCCATAACCACGGCGGCTCGGTAACGTGGGCGTCGCAGTCAAAAGAGGGAAATTCCTTCGTCATCGGTGCGAACTTCTGAACGGGCATCACAGCCCTCCGTATGCGAACTGTTACGCGATCCTCTTATATCTCCGCTGCCACTCCGCTAAACGCTTCGGATATTCGGCTCCGCCTGGCGTCAAGCCACGGCGCGGGTTTGCGTGAAGCGAACCGGCATATGCTTGATGCCGGCGATCGCATTGGACTTGAGGCGTTCCACTTTGCCGGCCAGTTCGATGTGCTCGATCCGCGTCAGCAGTGCCTTCAGCATCAACCGCAGTTCGAGCCGCGCGAGATGTGCGCCGGCGCAGAAATGCTCTCCTTTGCCGAACGCGACGTGTTCGTTAGGGGTGCGTCGAATATCGAAACGATATGGATCATCGAAGACTGCCTCGTCCCGATTCGCAGACGGAATCCAGAGCGCCAGCTGTTCGCCCTCACGAATCTTTTTGCCGCCCAGCTCGGTATCGCGCGTCGCGACTCGCGCAACATGCGTAACCGGACTGGTCCATCGAAGTATCTCTTCGATCGCCGTCGGCATCAGGCCGGCATCGTTCGCGAGGCGCTCCTGCTGAGCGGGATGCTGAATCAAGGCGAGCAGACCGCCCGTGATCGCGTTGCGGGTCGTCTCGAGTCCGCCCAGAATGTAAAGCCATCCGTTGTGGAAGAGCTCGCCCTCCGTCAAGTAGCGATCACCGAGCTTGGCGTTACCCAGCACGCTAAGCAGATCATCACCGTTGCCTCCGCGCCGTTCGAGCGCCAGTTTGGCGGTATATGAACCGAGTCCTTTAGTGCCTTCCTCGCGGGTTTCCAGCGGCGATCCTGACGCGACCTGGTACTCGGGATCTTCGTGGCCGACGAACATGTTGCCCCATCTGAACATGGCGCGCCAATCCTTGCGCGGGATACCCATGATTTCGCAGATAAACGCCATCGGCAGCCGCGCCGCCACGTCAACGACGAAGTCGCACTCACCGCGCGCCATCACATCTTCAAGAATCTCGTCCACCAGGGCTTCGCCGGGGCTCTCGTAACGGCTGACGGGACGTGGCAGAAGAAGTCGATTGAAGGCGCGCCGCATCGCGCCATGCAGCGGCGGGTCCGTCATGATCATCGCCTGCCCCGCGCCCATCATCTCCGGCGTGAGCTTTTCCATCTCGGCGCTCGATGCCACGAACAAGCCGCGGGTCGAAGTGAACAGATTCGGCTCGCTGAAGACCCCGACGATATCGTCGTAGCGGGTGACCGACCAGAAGGGCCGCACCAGGCCTTCCGTCCAATGTACGGGATCTTCGCGCCGCAGTTGTTGCCACAGTGGGTGCGGATCGTGATCAACGAAAAACCCGGGATCGGTCAGAGCATGGTCAATATTCATGAAAGGCGACCTCTTGGCGCCTTCATTGTCTAGCGTAAACTATTTACTTCGTAAATAGATGGGTGAGCAGGGCAGCAATCGAGTGCAACGCGGGGGTGTGCGGATTCCGGTGTTGACGGTGCAGGACGTAGCATGAGCCGATCCGCTCGCCTTGAACGACGAGCGGGCCGGCTTTTAGAGAACTCTCGGGTCGCGTTTCACAGGACCCTACCTACACTCTACGCCTACTCAACGATGAGCCCTTCCAGATCGCCCTTTTCGCGCCAACGGGCCAGCAATTCGTAAAAACGCACCGCGCCTTCAGGATACTGGCTGTCGAGGAAGCCCTGCTGTGCATTTTGCCCCTCGCCATTGTAGTAACCCGGCGTGCAGGTCGCCTGGTAATCAACGATGAAGCTCGGTCCCGTTACGATCTTTACCCACTCAGTCTCGGCCTCGGGGGTAGGCTCCACTGCCCTTCCTTCGCGACCCCTCACTTCCTTGATGACATGGGCAATATGGGTTGCCTGTCCTTCCAACATGTAGGTGAAGTTCGGCGCGAGACCGGTCTGGGTGAGACCCATATGAAAGAGGTTCGGGAAGCCGTGGCTCAGGAAGCCATGATGAGTCCTCATGCCCTTCGCCCAGTAGTCGGTCAGGGATCGGCCGCCGCGGCCGAAAACCTCGAACTCGGCGCGCCGCGTATAAGCTGTCCCGACCTCGAAGCCCGTCGCGAAGATCAGGCAGTCCACCGGATATTCGACCCCTTCCACGACGACGGCGTTCTCAGTCACGCGGTCGACGCCCTTGCCCTTGGTATCCACCAGCTTCACGTTGGGCCGGTTGAAGGTGGGCAGATACTCATCGTTGAAGGTCGGGCGCTTGCACCATTGACCGTACCACGGCTTGAGCCCCTCGGCCGTCGCCGGATCACTCACGATCGAGGAGACGCGATTGCGAATCTCGTTCATCTTCTGGTAGTCCGCGATCTCCGACATCAGCGCCATATCTTCGCCGGAGAGGTCCGCATTGCTCTTGCCCGAGAGCAGCTTGGAGAGATTCTTGAAGAGGCTCGTCCACTTGTCGCCGACCAGATCTTCCTCGACGGGGACACCGCTAAGGAGGGAGCAGAAATTATGGTTGCGGTAGGCCTGCCATCCGGACCCGAGCGTCTTCACCCATTCCGGGTCAGTGGGCTTGTTGCCGCGTTCGTCCACTGAGGACGGAGTGCGCTGGAAGACGTAGAGCTGTTGGGCGTGCTCGCCGAGATGCGACACGCTTTGGATCGCGGTGGCGCCGGTCCCGATGATGCCCACGCGTTTGTCCGCGAGCTTGTGCAGGCCGCCCGTGGTATCGCCACCGGTATAATCGTAGTCCCAGCGGCTCGTGTGGAACGTATGCCCCTTGAACTTCTCGATCCCGGGGATCGCGGGGAGCTTGGGCCGGTTCAGGGGACCACTCGACATGATCACAAAGCGCGCCTTGAAAACATCGCCGCGATCGGTCGTGACCGTCCAGCGCCCTTTCTCATCATCCCATCGCGCTTCTCTGACCTGCGTCTGGAAGCACGCCCGCTTGTAAAGGTCGAAGTGCTTGCCGATCCGCTGGGCATGCGCGAAGATCTCGGGCGCGAAGGAGTACTTTTCCTTCGGCATATAACCGGTCTCTTCAAGCAGCGGCAGATACACGTAGGATTCGATATCGCACTGGGCGCCCGGGTACCGATTCCAGTACCAGGTGCCGCCAAAATCGCCGGCTTTCTCGATAATGCGAATGTTGGTGATGCCAACCTTCTGCAGTCGTGCCGCGGCCAGAAGGCCGCCAAAGCCTCCGCCGACGATCACTGCGTCGAGCTCTTCCTGCAGCGCGGGACGGGTGAAACCTGGGTCGACATAGGGATCCGCGTTGTAATGCTCGAGCGCGCCCGTGATCTCCTGGTATTGGTTGTTCCCGTCCGCGCGCAGGCGCTTCGCGCGCTCGGCGGCGTATTTTCGCCGCAGAACGGCCGGGTCGAAACCCAGCTCTTCGGGTGTCGGAATTCCTTTCGTTTCTGCTTGCATTTCGGCTTCACTCATAGCGGTCGACCTCCGTCTCGCTTAGGACGCCTTCCTGGCGGAGCATCCCGGGTTAATTATAATTGTCCTGAACATATAGATCCGCGCTCTCCTCGGCGACTTTTCCAGGTTAGCCGCGATTTGCGCTATGTCTTCCCGATTCCAATTCGGGTTGTAGTCCAAACAGTGTCCTTCGGCAAGGTTTCACGCCTGGTCGGTCCGCGGTGTCGCGGCGACGGCTGAAGAGGCTGGTTGCACGTTTGGCGGACACGCAACGACCGGAAATGCCTCTTTTTTCTAATCGGCGGCGGCGGCCTGGCTTTCGAGTCTCGCTCGCTGTTGCAGGATTCTACGCAGCAAGCGCGGCGGCGCGATCGGCAACTCCGTCATGCGGATTCCACTGGCCCGGTACACCGCATTGGCCGCGGCAGCCGGCGGCGGGACAATCGAAACCTCGCCGACGCCGCGGATTCCGAGTGGATGCAGAGGATTCAGCACCTCGACGATAATCGTCTCGATCAGCGGCATATCGAGGCAAGTCGGCATCCGGTAGTCGAGCAGCCCGAAGTTACGCAGGCGCCCATTAGCGTCGTAGACGTACTCTTCGTTGAGTCCCCAGCCAAGGCCCTGCGCGGTGCCGCCCTGCATCTGCCCCTCGACGTAGCTCGGATGGATAGCCCGGCCGGCATCCTGCGCGATCGTGCAGCGCAGAAGTTGCGTCTGAAAGCACGCCCGCTTGTAAAGGTCGAAGTGCTTGCCGATCCGCTGGGCATGCGCAAAGATCTCCGGCGCGAAGGAGTACCTTTCCTTCGGCATATAACCGGTCTCTTCAAGCAGCGGCAGATACACGTAGGATTCGATAGTCGGTCAGGGATCGGCCGCCGCGGTTACTATCGTAATGCTGTCAGATACCCCTAACTCATTTCTTATAAATAACCGAGCAAGGGGACGTAAAATATCGGCGGCGATATGAAGACGCCTTATTTCGCGAAAGTCGTCGGGATCAGCGGAATAAGGTGTATTTGCATGGGCAATGGCAGTCCTACAGGCACTGTATAAATATTCTTCAGCCGTTTTGTTGCCCCTAGCTGTTTCAAACGCTTTTATTCTCTCAGCGAGAAGTCGATCCTGCTTTAGTATTTTATAGTTCTCTCGGAGCCATAATTTTACTTTAACAGCTCTACTATAATTTATTTCAATTATTTTATAGTATGCGAGGACCGCGTAGCTGATTAGATGGTTTTGTTCTGCATTGCGGCCTTCTCTATAAATGGAGATAGCCTTTCTTGCCGCAGATGATGTGGGGCTTCTCCGGTTAAATATCCAATGCTGTGTGGTGGTAAAAGCAAGATTTCTTTTCGGCACAGCTACGGGAACTGGATTCCCTGACCACCAGTCCTGCAGCATGGCAAATTGATCGTTACACCAAGCAAGCATGCTCAAAAAGTGATTAATGCGCGTTAGGGCCTCTTCCGCACCTATTCTCTGCCCAGGAAGATCAATATGAACGGATGTCATATTGTCTCGTGTCTTAGGCATAAGAATCAGTTTGTAGCCCTCGAAATCGACAACCGTTTCTGTGTTTGGCCAATCTACTTGATTATCGACACCGACATTGAGAAAGCGTGACCCCGGCGTCAGTCCCAATCGACGCGCACGTTCTTCATCCTCGCGCTCTTCATCTTCTTCTTCGGGATACACGTCCGAGGGTACAGCCGGTTCCTGCATCTCTCTTTGTAACTCTAGATCGAGCCTTTTAAAGAATAGCGGATAGTAAACTGTTTGTGTGACGATAGGAGAAAACTGCCTTGAATCAAAGGTTCTTTCAGCGCCCGATTGCAAAACAGAAGTAGCAGTACTGCCAATATAGTATGCGGTTTTTTGAGTGTTATTGGCAATATAATCAATGGCCGCTAGACCATTACTATTAACACCATGCTCACTATCAGACACCCTTACTTCAATAAGTGAATTGAGAGTTTCGGAATTGTTTAAAATGGCTTCAACTGCCTTACCGAATGTATCACATTGAGCAAATGAGGCTTCGATACCTCCAACCGGACGAAGGTTCATCAAGACCTTTGAGACGAGGCCAGCGAATCCGGGCTGCGGCGTTGCAAGTGACAAGACGCCTGCCACAATCTCTGTGACGGACAAGTGCTGGGCATTCTTGCCACGACTCTTGGGAAGAAGTCCATATCCCCGCAGGCTCTGAAAACGCTGCACCACGTCAGCGGGTGAACGTCCCGACATATCTGTTTTTCTCGCTGTGTCTGCGAGCAATGCCTCAAGACGCTTGGCTATCATAGCTTGTCATTTTAGCCGCAGCTCGTGTTTGTCAAAACAGTTTATAAATTTAGATAGTGAATTCGTAGGATAACCAAAATTATTGGTGGAGTCTGCGCTCCAGCGCTGAGGGTGCGAACCATCAGTGGCAAAGCCAGGCCGAGTCGAAGCAACAGAGGGGGAGGCTTCGTGCGCCGCCGCCGTTTCGCCCAACGGTATTATAGGGACATGATTTATTGACGACTCGGCCGAAGCGAGCGACAGATGGGCGCGACCGGCTTCGTCGCCTATAGCCCGCTCGGCTTTCTCACCGGGCAGATTCGCCAGTTCGAGGATTTTGCCGCCGAAAGGTTTCGCAGCCTATCGCCGCGCTTTCAGGGTGAAAAGTTGAGATGAGATACTACTTAACCCGGTTCGCTCTCTCGATTGACGGTATTGTTGCTGCCATTTCTTCCTCCTGACGGTTCATCTTAAATTAGCGCAACGGCGCCCATCTGGCTCGTGTCGTATGAACACAGTTGGCTGATTTCGTGGGCGAGGGTGCGCGTGTTGAGCGCTTCCAGCAGGTTTTGCACCGGGATCGAATGAAAGTCGTCTTCCGGAATGACGAGGTCGTAACGCTCTTCGCGCCACGCCTCGAAATGCAGCCCATAAAGCTTTGCCGCGAGGCGGATGGTTACGCCGGCATCTGCCGCGCCACCGGCGATAGCGGCGGCGACTTCGAGATGCCCGGAAGCGAGCTGATCGTAACCCTTGAGCTGAGAGGCCTTGATGCCATCGGCGGCCAGCGCCTCGTCCAGCACTTGCCGCGCGCCCGCGCCAACTTCGCGATTGATTATTTTCAGACTGCGCCGCGTCAGATCGTCGAGCACCTTGACCCGAGCGCCGCTGGGCCGCGTCGCCAAGCCCAACTCCCAGCGCGCGAAGTTGATGATCCGAAAACGCTTCGTGCAGAACGCTTCACGCGCTGCGGCCAGATTATATTCGCCCGATTCAGGGTCGCGCAGATGCACGCCGGCGGCGTGCGCGACGCCTTGCGTGACGGCCGTCAACGCGTCGCGACTCGAGCCGGGTATCGCGGCGACTTCGATCGGCGGCTGGCGCCGTGACAGATAGTCCCGCAGGATCGCGACCGCCGGATCGCACCCGGCTATGATCAGGGTCAGATCGATTTCGGCCCGCGAGCGAAACGTGGAGATTTCCACACGGCGCTTGGGCAGCGTCCGCGCCACGAGGCCCGCGGCTGGGGTGAGCATCACGCACGTCGGCGGCACCGGCACGGCAATCAGTCGCCCACCAACCCGCGCGAGGGATACCCGCGCGTTCACTTCAGGTGTCGCGCCGCTCCCGCATTCGGCGATCAGCTGATCGTCCTGAGACCTGCCGAAAAGACTCTCGACCGTCGTCCCGAGTTGCTCGGCGAGTTGCAGCGCCACTTCCACGCCCGGCAGATAGATGTCGCTCTCGATCGCACCCAGCGCCTGGCGCGAAATACCGACGCGTCGTGCCATTTCGGTCTGCGAGATCTCGCGCGCGATGCGCATCTCGCGCAATTTCTTTCCTGGTAGAACCGCCATAATACTTGCTATCAGCATTATATCATGGCACATTCTCCAGCTATTATGAAAACGCTAAGGCCCCTTCAACCCCTCGTGTTGGTTTTCTTGGTCGCGATTTTTAGCGGGCTGCTCTACGTGCATCCGGCCAGGGCGCAAGCGTCGGCGACCCCGGCGGCCGACACTTCCTTCGGTTCCGCGATCGTGGACTACTTTGCCAACTGGTTTCCGCGGGTCACACAGATTCAAAGCGAGCAACCCCACTGGATCACGCCACTGGTAACCGTCACCCCGCGGCTGGAGGAAGAATTTCGCTACGATCAGTATTGGGAAGGGCTCTCACATGGGAGGGCGACCGATGTTTATGGCGCGGGCAAGGGTATTGAATTAATCCCTTGGGAAGATGTCGAAATAATCTTGGGTATTCCGGCGTGGAACGCGCGTACTCCAGAAGAGAAGCCGGACACCGATGGTTGGGCCGATGAAACTTTCCTGATCAAATATCGTATCGCTTCGGCCAACGAAGAGAATGGGAATTACATCGTGACCGCATTCATGGGCTTCAGCGCGCCTACCGGCGATGACGGCAACAGTAACCGGCACGGAATTTTCACTCCTACAATAGCGGCGGGCAAAGGCTTCGGCGATTTTGACGTACAGAGTACCCTCGGCGTAGCCCTGCCCGATGGTGGCCAGGACCGGCTGGGCATGCCAGTCGCCTGGAACACCGCCTTCCAGTACAGGATTCTCAAATACATCTGGCCCGAATTCGAAGTGAACTATACCTGGTGGCCGAACGGCGAGCATGAAGGACAGACCCAGGTCTATCTGACCCCGGGTGTCGTAATTGGCCGCATTCCCATCTACCAGCGCGTTGGCGTGACCTTCGGTGTCGGCTACCAGGTCGCAGTGACCCAAAAGCCAGCCTTTAACCACAACGTCATTCTCTCTGGACGCATCCCCTTCTGATGTCATGAAAACACTTATACGAGGCAGATTTTTGGCGCTGCTTGGAGCGGTCCTGTCGATTGGCGGTCTCGGGCTGCGGGCTTATGCCGAAACACCCACGCCGATACGGGTCGCCTATGCCGGATCGATGGGCGCCGTGATGGACCAGAAGATCGGTCCAACTTTCGCCCAAGCCCATGGCGCCGAATACCAGGGTATCGGCCAGGCTTCGTATGCGCTGGCGCATCTGCTCGCAAGCAAGCAGATGCAGGCGGACGTCTTTGTCCCGGTCACGCCGGGTCCGATGCGTTTTTTACTCAAAGCCGGGTTGGTGAAGCGGGCGGTTCCGATCGCGGGGACGCAGATGGCGCTGACCTACAGCCCGACGAGCAAGTTCGCGGCCGATTTCGCGTCCGCGAAAGAGGGCAAGAAAGTCTGGTACGAAGTGCTCGAATCACCGGGACTCCGTTTTGGACGAACCGATCCGGCGACTGACCCGCAGGGCCGGAACATCATTTTTACCTTCTTGCTTGCCCAAAATTTCTACCATGTCGCTAATCTCGCCCAAAAGGTTCTCGGTCCGATCCGCAACGAGTCGCAGATCTTCGCGGAGCCGTCCCTCCTGACGCGGCTCGAAAGCGGGCAGATCGACGCCTCGGTCGGTTACCTGTCGGCGATCAAATCGCAGCACTTGCCGTATATCGAATTGCCGCGCGAGATTAACCTCGCCGATCCCGCTTACTTCAACACTTCCTATAATAAAGTGAGTTTTTCCACGACCGGCGCCGATGGCAAGCCGATCGCGGCGAAGCCGGAGCCGCTGGTTTTTTACGCGGCGGCGCTGACCAATGCCGAACATCCCGACCTCGCCGCTCAATTCGTCGAATTCCTGACGGGAGCGCAAGCGCAGAACCTCTTGCGTGATAGCGGTTACGACGCGGCGGCGGGCAGCGGCCTGCAATAATCGTCTAGCCCGCCCCTTCCACGCCCAGAGTTGTCGCTTGGGGGCACGACGGGCTGCAGCCGCCTGGCATTATGAGAGTCGCGTCGGTCGCGCCGCGTAGTAATCGATTCAGTTCGTACGGCAAAAACGGAAAGGGCGGGCCGAGCCCGCCCCCATACCGCTTCTACCAGCGGTCGCGGCCACCACCGCCACCGCCGCGGTTGTTGCCACCGCTGCGGTTATTCCCGCCGAAGTTGGATTCGCGCGGCTTCGCCTCATTCACCTTGATATTCCTGCCCTTGAGCTCGGAATCGTTGAACTGCGCGATCGCCTTGGACGCCTCGTCTGAATTCGCCATCTCGACAAAGCCAAAGCCCTTCGACTGGCCCGAGAACTTGTCCATGATGACCATCGCGCTTTGCACTTGACCGGCCTGTGAAAACAGTTGTTCCAGGTCGCCGTTGGATACCGAGTAGGCCAGGTTGCCTACATACAATTTGCTGGGCATTTGTGCCCTCCGTGTTGATTGGCCGGGAAGCTCACGAACAGAAAACCCGGGCCTATTCCCGAGTCTAGATGAAAGGAACGATCCGAACGTTAATTTTTATCATAGACCCTTTGAGCCGCTAATGCTACGGGGGCTCTGAACTGTTATTGGATTGACTCGATGTCTGAGACGGAAAATCAGACCATGTTGGAGCCAGGGCTGTGACCCGGTTTCACGCAGGATGCGGTTTCACCGGCTCCGCACTCTGAGAATCTTTACGTACGCGTTCGGCCCGCGCCGCGACCCGTAGCGGGTCAATCAAGCTCCGAAATTGCGCAAGGTGAAGCGCCCACCAGCGGTCCGCGTTCGCTATTCCGACGCTCTCGCGTGAGGTCTTGTCGCGCCATCGACGCCAATCGCGATAGAGCGCATCGATGCTGTCGGTCATGTTAATTCCCGCATCAACCAGTGCGGCTCGAGTCGACCGGTATTCTTCATCCAGCTTGAGCAGCGCGTTCATAATAACTCCGCTTGGCGCTTTTTATTGACGATGAATCTTCGTTTACGCGCTATCCATCGGTCTCGCGCTTCTTGTGAGCGCTTTGTCAGCAGCCTGTCGATACAGTTTAAGCACGAATCACTCGCCGCGCTTGACTGTCTAATGTTCCGCAGTAACTTAACCTATGAATTCATTTTCTCTGTCACGATTTCCAGTATAGCCCTATAGCTCCCCACTGAACGCCTGAATGCTTGGTAAATACGATCACTCGCTTCAGAAGTCGAAGATCAATCCGAACTCAGCCAAGGCGGGCGGAGCCGGCAAACGTCACATGATTGCTGGGAAAAGATGGTGCCGGGGGCGGGACTCGAATCCGCACGGACCTTGCGGTCCAGAGGATTTTTAAGGTCTGTGCGCTATTGTTTTGAGCCCGGCCATCTTTGCTTTGGTCTGGCGGCGGCAAGCGGAAATGACCTTCGACGACGGATCCAGTATCCGTCAACTGCGCTGTGCCAGGTATCATGAACTCGTGAGACCAAGCGGACGCCGAGGGCTTTCCGATAGCAAAGAGTCGAAGCTGCAACTCTTGGCTGCGCATACGGGTTCGTTGGACCGAAAAAACGGCGGCTTCCTTGATGAGCCCGGGACGAGCAAGCTTCGCGCGGGCGACGCTCGTACCACTTTCCTTGTTTCGCCGCGCCACGCTCTGGTGCCAGCGCGCGCGTGGTTTGGCCAGCCGCCGACGTCGGAGGTATCCTGCCCGAGGGCGGCATTGAGGCGGCTTATAAGCGCCAACTGGCCGAGGCAGCCGATCCTGTCGCGCTACGGGCCGAGATCAACGCCCGAATCGAGAGCGCGCGCGGACCGCTCGGGCCGCTCAACAAGTTCCAGATCGAAGAGATGATCGATCCGCGCGACACCCGCCGATGGATCTGCGACTGGGTCACGAATGCCTATCGGATCGTGTCACAGCCGGCTTTTCTGGTGCCCCGCGCGATTCAATTCCGACCGTAAACCTGAGCTTGGAATAGCTTTCGCACCGCGGCTCTGACCCCAAATGAACGCCAAAGAAAACGGGCTTTTCGTCTAACAACCGGGGGACGAGGAATGGCGAGGGGACGCTTGTGCCGCAAGAACGTTGGGCGGCCAATAGTTAGAATCCAAAAACCGGCATCCGCGGAGGATTGACAATCCTTCGTTGCGAGCGGCGTTTTCAGTGGTTCGCGTCAGTCTTCAGAGGTTCATCCTTTCATAGAATCTCTCGAAATTCACGTGCGTACGCCCTATTTGCGCTGGGCATGGACCCAGAGAGCGCTTAGTTAATGCAACTTGCTGGAATTCTGCGAAACGTATCACGGGTCGATTTGCCTAGGTCCGTCCTGTCTGGAAATGATTCAAGCGTGTCCGGCACGGTCATCGCGGTTTATCTCCTATCTGAATCGTGCGATAACCTTCGCGAGATCAGTTGAGGACCGCTGAAGGAGATCCACAATGAACTTCGTCGACCAATTAGACCCTGAGCTGAGAGCCGTGGTGGAGAAGTTGCCGACTGACCGCCCCCTGGATCTCAATAAAATTCCAGCAGCCCGGGTCAAGATGAACAAAATGGTGACCGCGCTGCTGGCGGGTTTGCCCGCGGTCGAGGGTGTAACCAGCCAGGATCATTTTGCGCCCGGTTTTCAGGGCGATCCCGCGGTGCGGGTCCGTGTCTATCGGCCAAACGTTCAGCCAAACAAGCTTCCCGCTCTATACTGGATTCACGGCGGCGGATACGTGATGGGAGACATCGAGCAAGACGACCGACTGATGAAGCAACTGGTCAAGAGAATCGGCTGCGTGACGGTATCGGTCGACTACCGATTAGCGCCGGAGCATCCGTTTCCCGCGCCGGTCGAGGATTGTTATGCGGGGCTAAAGTGGCTGTTTCGCCATGCCGGCGAGTTCGGCGTTGAGCCATCCCGGATCGCCATTGGCGGCGCCAGCGGTGGGGGCGGTTTGGCTGCGGGGTTGGCGTTGCTGACCCGTGATCGCGGAGAAGTGCAGATCGCTTTCCAACTTCTCATCTACCCGATGATCGATGATCGTAACGCTACCCCTGCCAGTTATGCGATTACCGATCCGCGCATGTGGAATCGCGAGAGCAACCGCCTAGGGTGGAGAGCTTACCTGGGCCGCGACGGAGGCGGGACCGACATATCGCCCTATGCAGCGGCGGCGCGGGCAACCGATTTGACAAATCTGCCGCCGGCCTACATTCCAGTGGGCGCACTCGATCTTTTTGTGGACGAGAATATCGAGTACGCACAGCGTCTCATCCAGGCGGGCGTGCCTACCGAGCTGCACGTTTATCCGGGGGCGTTTCATGGGTTCGATCTCTTCGCCCCGTCGGCGACGGTGTCGAAGCAATTCAAGGCCGACCGGGATAGCGCGCTCAAGCGCGCGCTTCACGATCCCGCAAGATGAGCGCGGTCTGTTGCCCGGTCAACGGAAGATTCGATACACCCAGATACGGTGTGTCGATTAACTCGACGCCGGGAGCGCGACCAGAGGATTGCTCCCTCCCGCCGTCTCGATCAGATACGCGAGTGCGCCGCCGTCGCAGCGCGGATGGCTCGCCACCTCTTTTCTCATCTCGCTGCTTTCGAGCGTCTACATCATACCGGCGCGGTGATCTACTTTCAGTCCGGTGTTGACATTGTGCTCTGATCTTCGCAGTGTTCGCTGTCGGCTCTTTACTGGACTTTCGGTAGAATGTCCTCCTTGAGTCTTCTCAGATCGACGATTGTCTTCACCGTGGGCACACCCTTAAACGGCGGCCAGAGCAGCGGAAGCGTCAAGCCGGCCTCCTTGTACCGCTTGAGGTTGTCGGTGAGCTGCTGCGGCGTGCCCGTCATCGACGGAGTCAGTTTCCCTCGGGGAGTCTGATCCGTCTTCGCGCTTGTGATGTCGAAGAAAAGCATGCTCGCGATTTCGAGATCGTCGATCGCGCGCGGACTGCCGATCATTTCGAGCTCCTCTTTGATCGCCGACCGCCATCGCCTGATCTCTTCGGGGGTGTCCTGTATGCCGATCCAGCCGGCCAATCCGTATTTGGCGACCCGCTTCGCCGCGATCTTCGGTACGCCGAGGCCGCCGAAAAAGATCGGCGGGTGAGGCTTCTGAACGGGCTTTACCCCGAAGCCGCATTTCGGAAACGAGGCGAACTCGCCGTGATACTCGAAGAGCTCCTGCGTCCAGACACCCTGCATGATCTCGATCGTTTCGATGACGTGCTTATTCCGTCTTTCGTAGATGTGCGTCGCACTCGCCGCCTCGAACTCCTCAGGCATCCAGCCGGTGCCGACGCCAACGTTAACCCTTCCGCCCGAAAGGTGATCCCAAGTCCCGATCTCCGCCGCCAAGACCCCTGGGGCCCGATAGGGAGTGTCGATCACGCTCACGCCGACCCTGACCTTCTTCGTGATGGCCGCCAGATAGGGAATGAGCGGCAGCCCATGCAGGAACTCGCCCCTCGAAGCGACCGGCAGGGCAAGAGGGAACTCCTTCATGAAGCCGAAGGGTTTGCGCAGCTCCTGACGATCAGACGCCTCCGGAACCACGATACGGTCCAGCGTCCAAACGGAATCGAACTCAAGTTCCTCGGCGAGGTGAGCGAGATCAACGATCTCGCTGACGGTTATCTTGTCCCTGA
>JBKQPD010000171.1:0-22953 GCA_052145175.1 Binataceae bacterium (SeqCode)
CAGTTTTCAGGCAACGGCTCGTTCGATCGGTAGAGTTCCACAAGCCGAGCCACAGCCGGTTGGCAATCGCGTTCTCGCCCTTTCAACTCAGGATATGTTTCTGTCTCCGTTACCTGCTTGCCTAACAGATACTCTATCCAGGTCATGATTCAGTTCCAGTGATCCGGATGGTCCCGCACCATCGTTTCGATAACCGTGGTAAAACGCTGGGTGTTTTCGCGAACCGCCGCCACGCGATCTTCGTCGCGCGCCAGATCGATCACGGGCAAAAAGGTGATCTGATGACGCGCGCTCGCCCCTTCGCGCAACATAAAGGCAGGGAGCACGGGCGCCCCGGTCGCCATCGCGATCCGCGCGAGCGCATCCGAAGTCGCCGCCGGGAGCCCGAAAAAATCCGCAAAGACACCGTGACGCGTATCCAGATCGAGCGGGATCGCCACCATCCAGTCGTCGCGCAGCAGGCGCAGGATTGTGCGCGCCGCGCCGCGCCGGGGAATCGCGCGGTTACCGAAACGCTCGCGCCGCGCCGTCACGGCCGCGTCGATCAGCGGGTTGCGGTTGGGCCGCTGCACGATCGCGCAGCGGTTGCCATAAACCGAATGCGCGCCCGAGAGCAGTTCGAAGTTGCCGAAATGGCCGGTCAGGATCAGGATGCCCCGGCCGCCCGAGACGCGAATCGCATCCTCCCAATGCTCACGTCCGCCGTAGGTGACATAGCGCTCGATATTCGACCGATCGAGGTCGAAAAAATGCACCCATTCGGCCGCCATCCGGCCAAAATTGCGATAGGTGTCGCGCAGGATGCCGAGGCGACTCGCCTTATCGCGATCGGGAAAAGCTATCGCGAGATTGCGGAGCGCGATTCGCCGGTTGCCGCGATCGACCGCCATCGCGATGGCGCCGACCGCCGCGCCCACCCGGATCGCACGTTCGAGCGGCAGTGCACGCAGGATCGCCCACGGGATGGCGAGGGCCGCCACTTCGATTCTGGCCCTTGGCCGACCGATCTGACGAGGCATGAGCCTCGGAATTTTGCAGACGCCTGCGCCGGGCGCAAGCCGCTACCGGGCGGGATACATGCTCGACGATCCGGCTCCCGCGCCCGAAGAATTGCCGAACGGGGCCGCAGGCGCCATGCCGGGGGCCGGGGCAAGATTGTTCGGCGTCAGGGGCCGGGTTTGCATCAGATCCTGCTGCGGCGAGATGGGAGCGTTGAAAGTCGGCTGATAGAGCTTTTCGAACTGCGAAGCCGGCATATTGTTGATTTCCGTCCGGCCGAGGGTGCGCACGTACTTCTGACGCTCGTCGATCGCCAGCGCCTGCAAGTCATCGCGTGAGCGGATCACGTGCGGCGTGAGAAATACCAGCAGATTCGTCTTGGTCACGTCGCGCGAGTTGTCACTGAAGAGATTACCCAGCACCGGGATATCCGACAGGAACGGCACGCCCATCCGGGCGGTGTCGGTCTCGCTGGAAACAAGTCCGCCGATCACGGCCGTGCGATGGTTTTGCACCTGCACGGTGGTCGAGGCGGACCGGATGGTCGTGGTTGGACCATTGGTCGCGCTTTCGGTTCCGGCGACCACGCTCGATACTTCCTCATACATATCGAGCTTGACGTTATCGCCCGCCGAAACCTGCGGCACGATATCGAGCGTGATGCCGACGTTCTGGCGTTCGACCGAGTTGAAGATAGTGCCGCTGATCGCCGAGTTGGCGCTCGACGAACCGACGAACGGCACGTTCTGGCCGACGACGATCACCGCTTCCTCGTTGTCGGAGGTCAGCAAGGTCGGCGCGGAGAGCACGTTCGAATGCGTATCCGACTGCAGGGCGGTCATCAGCGCGACATCGCACGGCACGGAAACCGTAGTGGTCGTGGTGGTGGTCGTCGTGCTTGCAGCCGTCGACGGTACGTTACAGCTATTGCCGGAAGCGAGACCGATGCCGAGCCCGGTCAGGCCCAAGGGATTGCCTAAAGCCGTTTGCAGATTACCGAAATTGAGCGAGCCGACCCCGAGCACGTTGCCACCGAGCGTCCCCGAGCTCAGGAAGTTGACGCCGATATCCTTGGTGCGCTCGACGCTGACTTCGACAATGATCGCCTGCACGAAAACCTGCACCCGCGGGATATCGAGCTGATCGATAACCCGATGCAGGGTCTCGAAATCCTGCGGCGCGGCGCTGACGATCAGCGAATTCGTCGCGGGATCGGCGGTGATGCTCACGGGACTTTCGAAGTCCGTGCCGCGCCCGCCGTTACTGACCACCGTTGCAGGTCCGCTCGCCCCACCCTGGCGCGAGCCGCCCATCGACGAGCCCATCCCACCGCTGCTGCCCCCGAACCCGCCCGCACCGCCGACGGAGCTCGAACCGAAGCCGCCCGAAGAACCACCGAAGCTGCTGCCGCCAAAGCTGCTGCCGCCGCCGAAACTGCTGCCGCCGCCAAAACCGCTGCCAAATGAACTACTGCCAAAGCCCGTGCCGCTGCCAGACCCCGAGCCGCCGCGCCCAAGCGAATTGCGACCGGTTTGCGGCGAAAGCGAGCTCGGTCCGCCGCTGCCGTTCATCAGTCCGTTCAGCACGTCGACCATCTCGGTCGCCGGCGCATAACGCAGATGCAGCACGTGGATGCGGAAAGTTTCGTTGGGTGAATGGATATCGAGTTTTTCGACAAGTTCCCTGATTTCGCGCATCTCGAGCGGGCTCGCCAACACGATCAGCGAATTGGTCCGCTCGTCGGGCACGACGCTGAAGCTCGTCCCGGCGCCTTGGGCCGAGGGTGCGACCACGCCCATACCCGGGCGCGGGATCCCTCCCGCCCCGTGCATCGCGGCCTCGCGCACGCTCATGATTTTCTCAATCTGCGCCGCCATATCGTCGGCGAAGGCCAGCTTGAGCGGAATGACGGTGACGTTCTGCTGCACGCCCTGCACGTCGAGACTGCCGATGATGCGAAGCAGCCGTTGCACGTTGTAGGCCGCGTCCGTGATGATCAACGTGTTGTCCTGCGGAAAGGCCGCCACCAGACCGTCGTGCGAGATCATCGGCTGGACGACATTCATGATCGAAGTTGCGTCGGTATTGCGCAACTTGATCATGCGGGTCACATACTCATCGCCGTGCATCGTGCCGGGCTCTTGCGAGGACGTGAGCGCGGCCGACTGCCGTACGTCGCGCGCCGGGATAATCTTGATCACCGGACCCGCCTGGACCGTGGTAAAGCCCTTAATCTGCAAGACCGACTGAAAAATTGAATAAGCCTGCTCGGGCGTAACCCGGGTCGGCGAAATGATGCTGATTCGGCCGCGCACGTTCTCGTCGACGACAAAATTCTTGCCGGTAATCTCGCTGATGAAGCGGGCCAGCACCGGAATTTCAACGTTCTGGAAGTTCATCGTGATAAGGCCGTTGGCGGCCACACCACCGCCCTCGGACGGCTCACTGACCGCTGGCGCCGCCGCCGCTCCCGCATCCGGCGGCATCGCGGCCGTGGTGTCGTCGCCAGGATCTTCCGCGTCGCCGTTGTCCGTGGCCGACGTGTCGCCATTGTCGGTATCCGGCGCATCGGCGGCGAGCGTAATCCGCGCCGCCGCGAGGCACGCACAGAAGAAAAACGCGAATGCGACCGCCCACCAACGTTTCATTCGCCAGACCCTCTACCGCCGATCCATAACTCCCGAGCGCGAGTTTATCGGCGACTACTCAGGACGGCAACCCACCAACGATTGCAAAAGCTTGACGCGTCCGCGACTATAAAAATTCATCCGCGACGGGATCCGCGTTAATTCAGCGTGAGTTTAAGGTTAATTCTCGACATATCCGCAAGCGAGCTCTACGGCAATCGTCTTTTGCGACGGTCGCGGTCGTACCCTGATGGCGTCAAGCTGATTGACCGCCAGTGCGCGGAGCCCTAAACGATGCGTTTCGAATATCTGGTCGGTATCCGCTATCTGCGTGCGCGGCGGCGTGAACGTTTCGTCTCCCTGATTGCGCTGATTTCGCTGATCGGGGTGGCGATCGGCACCTTCGCGCTCACGGTGGTGCTCGCGATCATGAGCGGCTTGCAGGAGGACTTGCGTGATCGTCTGCTGTCCTTCAGTCCGCAGATCACGGTCACGGCGGCGGGCGCGGCGGCGGCGGACCTGCCGGCGCTCCAACGCGCGGTCGCCGCGATGCCTGGAGTGACCGGCGTCGCCCCGTTTGTCTCGTCCCAGGTGATGGTCGTCTCAACCACCCCGGCCGGCGTGCCGGCCTATGTCTCCGGTGGCACGCTGCGGGCCGTGGTCGCGCGCAACAATCCGGTGCTGAAGGATCTCCAGAGCACGCTGACCGCGGGAACGCTCGCGGGGCTTGACGCGAGCTACCCGGTCGCGGTCAACGATCATGGTCAGCGGCGCGTGGTCCAGCTGCCCGGCGCGATTATCGGGCGGGAGCTGGCGGAGGACGTGGGCTTGCGGGTCGGCGACCCGCTCATCGTTATCTCGCCGGCGAGTCTGGGCGGCGGCACGCCGCGCTTGCGGCGCTTCGCGGTCGCCGGTCTCTTTCGCTCAGGGATGTTCGAATACGATTCGTCGTTGATTTTCGTCGCGCTCGGCAATGGCGCGGCGCTGCTCGCCGACGACCCGCAAGCCGAGCGCGGACTCGAACTCCGGGTCAGCAATCTGTTCGACGCGCCGGGGATCGCCCGGCAGATCGCCGAGCGCGGCGGTCCGACGCTCAGCGTGAGCGACTGGACACAGAACGACGCCCCGCTGTTCGCCGCGCTCAAGCTCGAGAAATTCACCTATTTCGTGGTGCTGCTGCTGATCGTGCTGGTGGCCGCTTTCAACATTATTGCGACCCTCGTGATGGTCGTGATGGAGCGGCGCAAGGAGATCGCGATTCTGCGTGCGATGGGCGCCCGGGCCTCCTCGATTGCGTCGATCTTTATTTGTGAAGGCGCGGCACTGGGCGTCGGCGGCACGATCATCGGGGTCGGCGGCGGCCTGCTGGTCACCTTTCTCATCGACAAGTACCACTTCATCCATCTGCCCGCCGATCTTTTCATGATCAGTACGCTTCCGGTACGGCTTTATCCCGTGAATTTTATCGCCGTGGCGCTCGCCGCTATCGTCCTCTGTCTGGCAGGCGCGCTCTATCCGGCGCTCCAGGCCCGCGCGCTGCGGCCGGTCGAGGTAATCAGGTATGAGTGAGCAGGCGCTCGCGCGGCCCAACGCCGAACCGGGGAGCCGCCTAATCCGTGCGGAGGGCGTGAGCAAGTCGTTTCAGGACGCCGGCCGCGAAGTCGTGGTCCTGAGCGGGCTCGACCTCGAGGTTGCCGCCGGCGAGGAGATCGCGATCGTTGGGCAGTCGGGCGTCGGCAAATCCACCCTGCTGCATGTCCTGGGCAGTCTCGAAGCGCCCACCGCCGGCAAGGTTTACTTCGAGGATCAGGACCTGTTTGCGCTGGACGATCGGCGGATGGCCGAGTTTCGCAATCACAAGCTCGGCTTCGTTTTCCAGTTCCATTACCTGCTTGGCGATTTCACCGCGCTCGAGAACGTGATGATGCCCGTTTTGATTGCGCGCTTGCCGGACAAGGAGGCCAACCGGCGCGCGGCCGAGGTGCTCGATCTGGTGGGCTTGGGCAACAAGCTCCATCGGCGGCCGGCGGAGCTGTCAGGGGGTGAGCAGCAGCGGGTCGCCGTGGCACGCGCGGTAGTGATGCGGCCGCGGCTGGTGCTGGCCGACGAACCGACCGGCAATCTCGATCCACACACGGCCGACGAGGTTCACGACCTTTTCCATCAGCTCAATCGTACGCTCGGGCTGACCCTCGTGGTCGCGACCCATAATGAACGTTTGTCGAGCAGCATGGGTCGCACGCTACGGTTGCGTGAGGGACGCCTGTTCGATAACTCAGCCGTTTAGCGGTGTACACACCCCTCGCCCACCAGGGCCTGATTCACGGCTGTGATCG
The DNA here is from genome assembly GCA_052145175.1 of Binataceae bacterium (SeqCode). Lineage (GTDB taxonomy): Bacteria > Desulfobacterota > Binatia > Binatales > Binataceae > JAJPHI01. The sequence continues at coordinate 5,963 of JBKQPD010000171.1, forward strand.
CCGCCTTGGTTTACTTGCCCCTATCGATTGGTTAGGTTGGTCGCCGCCTGCTGGGCTGATGTGTGACGGTGGCAAGCTGTAACCCTTTTCGAGGAAGATTCCTCCGCGCCCGCGTGCTGTCGCTGATCCTGACGCTATTGTCGGGCGTCGCTGTGGTGCGAGCACAGCCGACCGGGCCGATCGTCACCTCGATCCAGATTGTCGGTAATCAGCGCGTCGAGACCGATGCGATTCGGGTCCATATCACGCAGCTGATCGGTCAGCCCGAGAATCCGACCGTCGTCGACAACGACCTCAAAGCCATTTACAAGATGGGCTTTTTCGACACGCTCACCCGTGTCGGGTTTTCCAATGGCGTGCTGACCTACTACGTCCACGAGCGCCCGCTGATTACTGATATACATTTCAACGGCATGAAAGAGGTCAAGGCCAGCGACTCGGAGGTTATCAATGCACTGGCGATTCACGCCGGCGCGATTTACGATCCGTCGCGCGCCCAGACGACCACGCGCAACATCACGGAGATCTATCAGCAGAAGGGCTATCTCGACGCGAAGGTCGAGTTCAAGCTGATTCCGCATGCGAACAATACGGCGGTCGGGTTAATCGACGTCAAGGAAGGCCCCGCCGTCAAAATCTCGTCAATCAACTTCGTCGGCAACAAGTCCTTTTCGGCCCGCGAGCTGCGCGACGAGATGGAGACGCGCCAGCATAGTCTCCTGAGCTTCATCTTCAGCACCGGCGTTCTGGACCAGAAAAAGCTGCAATCCGACGTCGATCGCCTGACCTCTTTTTACTATCAGCACGGCTACGTCAACGCGCAGGTCTCGCAGCCCACCATCGTCCGGAGCGGCGACTCCCTCGTCGTAACCTTCAATATCGATGAGGGGCCCCAGTACAAAGTCGGCTCAGTCGAGGTCGTGGGCGAGCTCAAGGCGCCGCGCAAAGATCTGCTGTCCAAGCTGACCCTCAAGCCGAAGGCGGTCTTCAGCGGCACGGACATGCAGCATGACGTCCTCACCCTGTCGGATTTCTATTCGGATCGCGGCTATGCGTACGTCAACGTCGATCCGCGGACGGAGGTCGATCCGGCAACCCGCGTGGTTAACGTCTCGTATAATATTACGCCGGGGCGGGAGGTGCTGGTCGACCGGATCAAAATCGTTGGCAATACCAAGACCTCCGACAAGGTTATCCGGCGGGTATTGACGATTCAGGAGCAGGAGCCGTATTCGACCGGCAAGATTCAGCGCTCCAAGCAGCGGCTCGATGCGCTCGGCTATTTCTCGAACACACGTATCTCGACCGAACCGGGGCCCACGCCGGACAAGATCGACCTCGCCATCGACGTGCAGGAGCAGAATACGGCTTCATTGCAGGTGGGGGGCGGGTATGACAGTTATTCGTCGGTCTTCGGCAATTTCAGTGTGGGCAACAGCAATCTTTTCGGCGGCGGCGAATCGGTCTCGGCGTCGGCGCAGCTCGGCTTCCTCTACCAGAACTACAATATCAACTACACGGAACCCTGGTTCCTCGATATGCCGCTGAGCGTTTCGCTGCAGGGCTTCTACGACAAGCTGTACCTGTTCTCGTTCAACCAGAGCAACGCGGGCTTTTCCATCACCGCGGGCTACCCGTTATCCGAGTTGGGCCTCAAACGTGTCGGACCCTTCTCCCTCGACAACATCAATACCAGTCTCGGCTACCAGTTCGAGAGCGTCGGGATCAGCGGGATCAGCGAGTTCACGACGTATGACATCCAGCGTTACAAGGGCTACACGCGCGTCTCCGAACTCATCCCGAGCATCCGGCGCTTCACGGTCGATAATCCCCTTGACCCGCGCAGCGGATCGGTCCAGTCGCTCGACGTCGAAATGTCCGGGCTCGGACCCGGCACGGCATTTATCAAGACCGTCGCTCATGCGCGATTTTTCTTCCCTTACATCCAAAGTCAGCGCTGGGGTGAATGGGTCTTCTCGCCAGGCGTCACGTATGGGATCGGTACTACGCTCTCGTCGGGCTTCGGGAGCGAGTTGCCGTTGTATGAGCGTTTCTTTCCCGGCGGCAACAATGGTCTGAACAGCGTACGCGGCTATGAACTTTACTCGCTCGGGCCACAGGTCACTCTCTTCGATCAGTTGGGCCACCCGTTCGCCGTCGAGCAGGTCGGCGGCAGTCAGGAATTGCTGCTGAGCGGCGAGACCACTTTCCCGATTATGTCGGCGCTCGGGATCCGGGGCGCTGCTTTCCTCGACGCCGGGCAGGCGTTCAAGCTGCATAGTTCGAATAACGTCAGCCCGGGATCGCTCTCGATTGACAATTTGCAGGCCGCGTATGGAATCGGCTTGCGTTGGAAATCGCCTTTCGGACCCCTGGCGGTCGATATCGCGCGTCCCATCAATCCGCGCCCGAATGACCTCAGCACGGTTTTCGATTTCGGCGCCGGTGCTCCGCTTTAGGCTCGTCGCGGAGCGCAGGGTTGCGCCGCCGCGCGATATTCGCCAAAGTCTACGGTCAAATCGCGCGTCGGCGGGATTCGCCCGCCGGTCCAGAACGTCGTAAAAGGGTTGCTAGCACTATGATTTTGCGGTCGAAAATTAGCCTGGTTTTGCTTGCACTGGCCGGCGTACTGGTGGGTTTCGCGCCGGGGCCCGGATGGGCCAGCCCGAGCGATTTCCGGCTCGCCTTCGTCGATATCCAGCGCGCGCTCAATGAATGCAATAACGGCAAGCAGATCAAAATGGACTTCCGCGGACGGATCGAGCGTTTGCAAACGCGGCTGCAGAGCGAACAGGATGAAGTCGAGCAGCTCAAGAAGGAACTCGAGCAGAAGGGTCCGTTGATGCAGCCCGATCAGCGCCAAAACCTCGAAGACGACTACACCCGCAAGCTCCATCAGTTCCAGGATGACTACAAGAACTCGCGCGACGACCTGCAACAAAAGGATAACGAGATGACCGGCGCCATCGTGCGCGACCTCGCGATGGTCGTGCAGCAGATTGGCCAGAAGTCCGGGTATACGATGGTCATGGAGAAGGGTTCGCTGCTATGGGCCGTCCCCAGTATTGACATCACGGACGAAGTAATCCGTGCTTACGATGCGATGAACGTGAAACCGGGCGGCCTGATGCAAAAGGCGATGAGCGAAGGCGCCGGTCATTTCGGTTCGGCCGCCGAGCCGCGCGGGCCGGAGCCCGAGAGCGAACCACCAGCCGGCGGTGGCTCGACCATCACCAAATAGAGCGGACCGTGGCGGCGGAAGAAAAAAGCGATCCCGGGCGTTTTCTCAGCCTGTTGCCCCATCGCTATCCGTTCCTGCTGGTCGACCGTGTCCTTGAGCAGGACGGTGAGCGCGTCCTGACGCTGAAAAACGTCACGGTCAACGAGCCGTTCTTCACCGGTCATTTCCCGGGGATGCCGATCATGCCGGGGGTGCTGCTTCTCGAAGCGTTGGCGCAGTCCGCCGCGATTCTCGCGCTCAGTATCATTGGCGAGCGCCGCAGCCTCTTTATGCTCACCGGGATCGACAAGGCCCGGCTCCGCCGGCGCGTTGTGCCGGGCGATCAATTGAAAATGGAAGTGCGGTTGCTGAAACATCATCATCCACTTTGGAAGATGCGTGGCGAAGCCCGGGTCGAAGGCGAGCTGGCGGCCGAGGCGGAGCTTTCGGCCATGGAAGTGGAGGGGCAACTCCCATAGCGGGCCGGATTCATCCCGCGGCCGTGATTGATCGACGGGCGACGATCGATTCGACCGCGATTATCGAGGCCGGCGCAGTCATCGGCCCGCAGGTCCGGATCGGCGCGGAAACCGTCGTGGGTCCCTACGTCGTGATCGAGGGCGACACCTCGATCGGGGCGCGCAACCGGATTTTTCAGTTCGCCTCAATCGGGGCGGATCCGCAGGACCTTAAATACAAGGGTGAGCCGTCACGCCTCGAAATCGGCGACGACAACAAAATTCGCGAATTCACGACGATCCATCGCGGCACCGAAGGCGGCGGGATGGTCACGCGGATTGGCAATGACGTCCTGCTGATGAACTACGTTCACGTCGCCCATGATTGTTCGGTCGGCGATCATTCGATCATCGCCAATTCGACCGAAATCGCCGGCCACTGCATACTTGAAGAATGGGTCGTCACAGCCGGGATGTGCGGAATTCATCAGTTCAGCCGGATTGGCGCCCACGCGATCGTAGCGGCGGGTTCGAAGGTCGCCCAGGACGTACCACCCTACTCGATGGTCGCCGGCGACCGGGCACGGCTGGTCGGCGTGAACTCGGTCGGGCTGGAGCGGCGCGGCTTTCCACCCGCCACTGTCAGCGCACTCAAGGCGGCATTTCGCATGCTCTTTTACGGCAAGCTGCTGCGCGACGACGCAATCAAGGAAATTCTCGTCCAGCACGGCCAGCTCCCCGAAATTCGCCGGCTCGTCGATTTCATCACGGGGTCGGCTCGTGGCGTCGTCGGGCGCGACCGTGACTAACCTGGGCCTTATCGCGGGTAACGGCATTTTCCCGCTTGAAGTGGCTAAGGCCGCGCGCACCCGCGGGTTCGGCATTATCGCGGTCGCCCATCAAAACGAGACGCAGCCCGAACTCGGGGCGTTAGTCGACGAGATCACCTGGATCAAGGTTGGTGAACTGGAACGCATGATCGACGCCTTCAAGCGCGCCGGCGTCCGTCAGGCCGCGATGGCGGGCGGGATCTCCCGCGCACGCCTCGCCGATTCTTTCGCCCCCGACGCGCGGGCGCTCCAGATGTTGGCGCGCATCCGGCGCTTCAGTGACGATGCCGTATTGCGCGGCCTCGCCGCCGAGATCGAAAGCGAAGGTATCGAAGTGATTGATCCGGTGCCGATGCTGCCCGACGTGCTCGCCCCGGCCGGGCTGCTCGCCGGTCCGGCGCCGACCCCCGGTCAACTCGAGGACCTGCGGGTCGCTTTTCGGGTGCTTGACGCCCTCGGCGCGTTCGACATCGGGCAGACGGTGGCCGTGCGCGACGGCGTGGTCGCGGCGGTTGAAGCGGTCGAAGGCACCGACGCGGCGCTGCGCCGCGGAGCGGCGGTCTGGGGCCGCGGCCTGGTCGTCGCGAAGGCCGCGAAAGCTTCGCAGGATCTCCGTTTCGATCGGCCCACGATTGGACCCGCGACGATCGATCTGCTGGGCGAAATCGGCGCGACGATGATCGGCATTCAGGCCCACCGCGCGATGATTCTCGAACGCCCCGCCACGCTCGAACGGGCGCACGCCCTGGGCGTCACGGTCTTCGGCCATGAATGAGCTGCGCGCGGCGATCGTTGGCGCCGGCCGTCTCGGCACCCTGCACGCGCGCAAATACGGGGCGCTCCCCGGCGTCAAGCTGGCGTTTGTGGTCGATACGGACATCGAGCGGGCCCGGCAACTCGCCGCGGAAACCGGCGCGCGCGCACTCGCGGATCATCGCTCGCTCAAGGGCCTCGCCGACCTCGCGACCGTTGCCGTGCCCGGCGTAGCCCATCATAAGGTCACGCGCGATTTGCTCGAAGGCGCGATCGACGTGCTGGTGGAGAAGCCGATGGCCGCGACGCTGGCCGAGGCGAATGATCTGGCCGCGATCGCGACCCGCACCGGGCGCATCCTGCAGGTCGGCCATCTCGAGCGTTTCAATCCCGCCATCGTCCATCTGCGCTCGATCCTTAATGCCCCGCGCTTCATCGAATGCCATCGGCTGGCGCCCTTCACCGAACGCGGCACCGACGTCGACGTCGTGCTCGATCTGATGGTCCATGACCTCGATGTCGTGCTGAGCGTGACGCCGGCGCGGCCGCAATCGCTCGAGGCTGTCGGCGTCGCCGTATTGACCGACCAGGTCGACGTCGCCAACGCCCGGATTCGTTTCGCCGACGGTCTTATCGCCAATCTGAATACGAGCCGCGTCGCGCCGCGGCGCGAGCGCAAGATCCGCTTTTTCCAGCCCGACGCCTATATTTCGCTGGACTACGAGGCACGGCGTATCCAGGTCTACCGCAAGACTCCGCCGCCGCCAGGCTCGGCTTATCCGGTCATTTCGGCGGAACAGATCGAGCTGGGCGACGGCGATCCGCTGATGGACGAAATCGTCGCGTTCGTGCACTGCGTCCGCACCCGGAGCGCGCCCAGCGTCGACGCCGCCGCCGGCTTGCGGGTGATGGAGCTGAGTGAACTGATTCGCCAGTCCATCGGCAACGGTGGTTTACCGGCCAGCGTGGAGAGCGGTGGCAGCCGGGACTGACAATTCCTCGCGGCGGCGCATTCTGATGGTCGCCGGCGAGGCCTCCGGTGACCATCTGGGGGCGGACGTCGCCACCCAGTTGCTCGCCCAGGCGCCCGACTGCGACATCTTTGGCGTGGCCGGTGAGCGCATGCGCGCGGCTGGCGTGCGTCCCCTGATCAAGCTCGAGGGCGTCGCCGGGATGGGCGGGACGGAACTCGCCGCGACCATCGGTCCCGCCCTCAGGGCTTTCCGGACGCTGGTTTCAGCCATCCGGCACGACCCACCCGACCTCGCGATCTTGATCGACTTTGCTGATTTCAATCTCAAGTTCGCCTGGTTCGCCAAGCGCGCGGGCATCCCCGTGCTCTACTACGTACCGCCCCAGGTCTGGGCCTGGCGGCGCTGGCGCATTCGCACGCTGGTGCGGCGCTCCGACCGGATAGCCGTAGTCTTTCCTTTCGAGGCCGAACTTTACGCGAGCGCCGGCGGACGGGTCAGCTTCGTCGGCCATCCGTTGCTCGATCGGGTCGGGACGGCCCAGGATCGCGCGGCCACGCTGGCCCAGTATGGTTTCGCGCCACGCGCGCGCCTCCTCGCCGTGTTGCCGGGCAGCCGACGCGGCGAAATCCATTATCTGCTGCGCCCGATGATCGAGGCGGCACGCGTGCTTGCCGCCGATCACGACCTCGAACCGGTCATCGCGCTGGCCAGCACCCTCACGCTCGAGGATTTGCGTGCGGCGGCGGGCGCCAAGGCGCTCGCCGGGATACGTGTCATTGAAGGCGATACGTATAGTATGATTGCGGCGAGCGAGATCGCGCTGGTGGCGTCGGGCACAGCCACCCTGGAGAGTGCGCTGCTCGGCTGCCCGATGGTGATAGCCTACAAATTGTCGGCACTGAGCTATGCGGTGGGCCGGATGTTGATCAAGGGAGTCGACTATATCGGGCTGCCCAACTTGCTGGCGGAGCGACGTCTGGTGCCTGAACTGATCCAGTATGAAGTTACGCCGGTTAATCTGGTGCGCGCCGCTGAGCCGCTGCTCGCGCCAGCGCTCCGGGGCGAAATCGCCGGGCAGTTGCGCGCCTTGCGCGACCGGCTCGGCTCACCGGGGGCCGCCGCCCGGGTCGCGGCGATGGCGCTCGAAATGATCGGATGAAACAGGTCAGCCCGCTCTACCAACGGCTGCTAGCCTTCATCAAGCCGTATTTGTTTCCGTTCGTCGTCCTGATGGCGACGGCGATGCTGATCTTGAGCGGCACCGAGGGCACCATTGTCGTCCTCATCAAGTATCTTGGTGATCAGCTTACCCTCAAGCACGACTTTCGCGCGGTTGAATTCATCTCGGCGGGTATCCTCGGACTTTTCCTGATTCGCGCGGTCGCCGAGTTCGTTTCCGACTACCTCGAAGCCTACGTAACGCAGAAGATCACGCTCGACTTGCGGGCGCAACTGAACGGCGTGCTGCAGGACAAGCCGCTATCCTTTTTCAATCAGACCCCGACCGGCGTGATCCTCTCGCGCGTCATCAACGATGTGCAGGTTACGACCGCCGGCGCGATCGACAGCCTGTTCGGGATCTTCAGCGGCGCGACGCGGCTGGTCGCGGTGCTTGCCGCCGCCTTTTACCTTGATTGGCAGCTCGCGCTGGGGGCCTTCGTGGTGTTTCCCGCCGCGGTGCTGCCGGTCGCGAAAATTTCGCGGCAGATGCGCAAGATGAGCAAGGACTCGCAAAAGCAGTTGAGCGGACTTGCCGTGCTGCTGCAGGAAGCCTTTCAGGGTAATCGCGTGGTCAAGGCTTTCGGCATGGAGGATTACGAACGAACCCGCTTCAACCGCGAACTGCGGCGCCTGTTCCGCATCAGCATGCGTGTGGCCCGGATCAAGGCCCTCACCGGGCCGATGATCGAAGTGATGGGAGCGCTGGCGATCGTGGGGGCGATCCTGTGGGGCTCGCATTCGGTATTGAGCGGCACGCGCAGTCCGGGAACCTTCATCGCCTTTATCGGCGCGATGGTGTTGATCTATCAACCATTCAAAAGCCTGACCCGTATCAACAACGGTATCCAGAGCGGCCTGGGCGCGGCCGAGCGGGTGTTCGCGATGGTCGACGCGCCGAACGACGTCCCCGACGATCCCGCCGGGCTTGAACTGCCGCCCGGCAATCACGCGATTCGCCTTGAGCAGGTGAGCTTCCGCTACGGTGACAACTGGGTGCTCCAGGACGTCAACCTCGCGATCGACGCGGGCGAGGTCGTGGCGCTGGTCGGTATGAGCGGTGGCGGCAAATCGACGATCGCGGACCTGATTCCGCGGTTCTACGACGTCCAGCAGGGAAGTATCACCGTCGACGGGATCGACGTTCGCCGTCTGAAGATCACAGCATTGCGCGCGCAGATCGGGATCGTGACGCAGCAGACGTTTCTGTTCAACGACACCGTACGCGCCAATATCGCCTACGGGAGCCAGAATAGAAGCCTCGACGAAGTGATCGCGGCCGCGCGCGCGGCCAACGCCCACGACTTCATCGCGCGCCTCCCCCAGGGTTACGATACGATGGTCGGCGAGCTGGGCGTCCGCATCTCGGGCGGCGAGCGCCAACGCCTCGCGATCGCACGCGCATTGCTCAAGAACGCCCCGATCCTGATTCTCGACGAGGCCACCTCCGCGCTGGACTCCGACGCCGAGCGCCAGGTGCAGGAAGCGCTCGAGCGCCTGATGGAGAATAGGACGACGCTCGTGATTGCTCATCGGCTGTCGACCGTGCGGCGCGCCAATCGGATCGCCGTGGTGGTGCACGGCCGGATCGTCGAGGAAGGCACCCATGACGAGTTGCTCGCGCGCGGCGGCGAGTATAACCGGCTCTATGATCTGCAGTTCACACCCCCGGCCGAGTTTGCCACCAACGGCGAATTGGCGAGTTGATCCCGCGCCGCGGCCGAGCGTGAGTTCAGTGCCAGCCGGCTCGACTGCGCTGCGGCAGGTCTACAATGCGCTCTGGTACCCGGCCTTGCCCTTCGCGCTACTGGCGACCGGCGGCCGCGACCCCGTTATCCGCCGTGAGCGAATGGGCCGCGGCGATTCCGCTCCTCCGCAGGCTTCCGCACGGCGCGTGTGGGTGCATGCCGCGTCCGTCGGTGAGATCGAAGCGGTCCGGCCGGTCTTGCGGCGACTCGGCGGCGAATCCGGTGGCCTGGAAATCACCGTCACCACCATGACGCTGGCCGGCCGCGACGCGGCGCGCCGGCGGCTCCCGGAACTCGCCGCGCACCGGCTCGCACCCTTGGATTTCGTGACGGCCGTCCGGGCCTTTCTCGCGCGCCTGCGACCTCATCTTATTCTGATTGCCGAGACCGAGCTGTGGCCGAATTTCTTCCATGAAGGAGCCCGCGCCGGGGCGCGAGTTGTCTTGATCAACGGCCGCATGTCGGCCCGTTCGCTCGGCCGCTACCGGGTGGTGCGCAGGCTGATCGGTCAGACGCTGGCGGAGGCGGAGAAGATTCTGGTGCAGACCGCGCTCGACGCCGAGCGCTTCCGCGCACTCGGCGCGCCCGCCGACCGCGTCTTTATCACAGGCAACACCAAGTTCGACCTCGACGACGCCCCGCCACCGCTCCGGCCCGCCCTCGCCCGCTTCGCGCCCGACCGTCCGATCCTCGTGGCCGGTTCGACCGCCCCCGGTGAGGAGCGGATCGTGCTCGCGGCGTATCGTCAACTAATCGAGCATTACCCGTCGCTCGCGCTCGTTCTCGCCCCGCGCCATCTTGAACGGGTGTCAGCCGTGGAGAGCGATTTGCGCGACGCCATGCTCGACTATGTAAAGGCGAGCAGCCTCTCAGCGCGGCCGGACGGTCCGCCGCACGCGACGAATATTCTGCTCCTCGATACGATGGGCGAGCTGCGCGCTTTCTACCGGCGGGCATCGATCGCGTTCGTCGGCGGCAGTATGGCGCCGCCGCGCGGCGGTCAAAGTCTCGCGGAACCGGCCAGTCTCGCCGTCCCTGTGTTGTTCGGTCCTCATTATGAAAACCAGCAGGAGCTGGGCGACGCGCTGATCGCGGCGAGCGGCGGCGCGGTGATTCACGATGAGGCGGGACTCGCCGATCGCTGCGCGCGGTGGCTCGCCGACGACGACTCGCGCCGCATCGCCGGAGCCCACGCGCGCGGCGTAATGGAGCGGATGGCGGATGGCGCGGCCAACACGGTTCGCCATCTGCAACCGCTGCTCGCTCGCGGCTGAGTAACGGATGGGTGGACGGCCGGCAATTGCGAAGCTTTGGCAACCGCGTCTTTCCGCGTCGCAGTGGCCATTGTGGGCGGCGCTCACACCGTTGTCTGCGCTCTACGCGGCGGCCCTCGCGATACGTTCACGATGGTGGCGCGGCATGGCGCAAAGCGCTCCCGTCGCCACGATCAGCGTCGGCAATCTCACCGTCGGCGGCAACGGCAAGACGCCCTTCACGCTGTTCCTGGCCGGCCGGCTGCGTCAGCGCGGCTATCGGGTCGGGATCGTCAGCCGCGGTTATGGCCGGCGACCCTCGCACCGGGCCGCTGCATTGGTCGCGGACGGTGGAAACTCATTCATTGACGCTGCCGCCGCCGGTGACGAACCCGCGATGATGGCCCATACGTTTGACGGTCCGATCGCGGTCGCGCGCCGCCGGCTCGACGCTATCAGGATGCTGGCCACGCGGGCGCCGCTCGACGTGATCCTCCTCGACGACGCCTTCCAGCATCAGCGCCTGCGGCGCGACCTGGACCTCGTCCTGATCGCCGCGCCACGCGGCGTGGGCAATGGGTGGACCCTGCCTGCTGGACCGCTACGCGAGCCGCTCAGCGCGCTCCGGCGGGCCGACGCTGTGATCCTGGTCTCGCGCGAGGTACCCACGGATCATTCGCTCCCTCCGGGCTTGCGCGGAGCGCTGACGACCAGCACCGTCCTGCAGGCGCGCGTCAGACCGCGGGCCCTGGTGCGTTCGCTCGATGGCGCGTGGACCGAGTCGACGCTCGCGCTCAAGGGCAAACGAGTCGCAGCGGTGAGCGGCCTCGCCGAGCCGGGCGGGTTTGCCGCGATGCTGCGGGAGCTCGGCGCGAAGCTGGTCGGGACCCTGGAATATCGCGATCACCATCGCTATTCGCCCGCGGACTGGCGTGCCATCCTGAGTGCCGCCGACGGCGCCGAACTGGTGCTGACGACGGAAAAGGACCTCGTCAAGCTCGAAGGATTTTCGCCCGCCCTCGCTTCGTTATACGCTGTGAGGCTCGAAATCGTGATGGAGGCGGCGGAAGAGTCACAACTGCTCGCGATGGTCACGAGCTGTATCGAACGCAAGCGGCGCGCGAGCGCGGGCGCCCCATCCGTCGCCGCGCCGGCCGAAGCGGGCCGTTAAGACAGACTTTTGGGAGTGATTCCTATGGCATTGAGTCCGGACTTGCTGAATATTCTGGCGTGCCCCAAGTGCAAGGGCGAGGTTCGTATCGACGCCGACCAGACCGGCCTGGTCTGTGCGCCGTGCAAGCTGCGCTATCTGATCAAGGACGACATCCCGATCATGCTGATCGATGAGGCCGAAAAACTGCCGTAGCAGGGTGCCAGGAATTGTGGCTCTGGGCTGAAGTGAAACCGCATCATTCGTCCGCCAGCCCGGACTTCGTCCCAATTCGCGCGGGCCGCCGTATCCTCTATCTTCGCCCTGATCTGGCGCCCGACGCGCCGCTTATCCTCGCGCGTATCGACGAGCTGGGGCGCACCTCGCGCGCCGGCGCGGGAATCCGCCAAAGCGGGTTCGCGCTTGCGCTTGAAAATCGGCTGAACGTTTTCTTTCGGCGTTCGCGGCGTGGCGGCCTGATCCGTTTGATCAACCGCGACATCTACTTTGGGCGACGGACGCGGCCCCTGCGTGAGCTTGCGATCGCCGCGGAAGCGACGCGGCGCGGGCTCCCGGTGGCGGAGCCGCTCGGCGCCCTGATCGAACCGCTCGCGCCCGGGATCTATCGCGGGGCGATGCTGACGCGCACCCTCAACGGCATGACGCTTTGGGAATTTATCCGCACCGACAACGATCCGGTCGTCCGCGCTCATGTGTTCGAGCAGGCGCGGCACGCGATTGAGCGAATCCATCAGGGCGGTCTATGCCACGCCGACCTGAACCTGCACAATCTGTTCGTGACACGCGCGGGCGAAAGCTTTACGGTGGTTATCCTCGACCTCGACAAGGCGCGCCTGTATCCAGGGACGTTGCCGCCGCACCTTCGTCAGCGCAATTTGCGCCGTCTAGCGCGCTCGGCCCGCAAACTAGATCCGGCACGCCGTCTGCTTGACGACGCCGCGCTCAACCAACTGATTGGAGCATGACCGTGAACCATCGCATCGTGGGTTTTCATCAGGACGAACATCAGGACTGGGTGGCTGAGCTCGACTGCGGCCACAACCAGCATGTGCGGCATGATCCGCCGTTTCAGACGCGCCCGTGGGTGCTCACCGCTGAGGGCCGTCACAGCCGGCTCGGGCTCGAACTCGCCTGCAAGAAATGCGACGAAGGCGCCCCGCGTGATAACCAAATCAACTGAAAACCAGTCAGTTGCGTTGAGCGCCGTTGCTCGCGCCGAGCCGTGAGACGCGAATCACGCCCTCAATCGCCGCGATCGAGTGCATCAGGTTCCGCAACTGGGCCGCGCTGCTGACGCGCAACTCGAACAGGGAGAGCGCGCGGCCGTCCTGCCCGGTGGTTTTGACCTGCGCGGTCGAGATATTTACCGCGGCCGTCGCGATCGCCTTCGACATCTCGGCCAGCAGGCCGGGCTTGTCGATGCACAGCACTTCGAGCTGGATGGGACGCAAAGTGTCCTCGCCGACCTTCCATACCACGGGGACGCGGCGCTGCGGATCGGTGGCGAGCGCATGCGGGCATCCGGCAAGATGCACGGTGACGCCGCGGCCACGCGTGATGAAGCCGGTAATCGCCTCACCCGGCAACGGATTGCAGCATCGCGCGAACCGCACGAGCATGTCGCCGATCCCCGAGACGATTACCGCGTTGCCGGCGGACCCGCCGTCATCCGGCGCCGGATGTTCATGACCGGTCGCCGGTAGCGCGGGTTTTTCCCCACGATAAAGCTTGAGTTCCTCGCCGATCAGAAGCTTGCCGAGAAACTGCGGCGCCGTCACGATCCCGTAACCGATCGCGGCCAGCAGGCCGTCCGTGTCGCGCTGCGAAAATTCCTTCAGCGTGGCGTCGAACCGTTCGCGGGATTTGAGTTGCGCGAAACTAAGACCAAGCGGCGCCAGTTCGCGATCAACCAGCGAGAGTCCGACCTCGCGCGAGCGCTCCGCCTGCTGCTGGCGCAGCCACTGCCGGATGCGGCTCTTCGCGCGCGCCGTGACGACGAAGCTCGCCCAATCCTTGCCCGGGCTTTGCCGTTCCGCGGTGATCACTTCGACCGTGTCGCCGGATTTGAGCTTGTAGCGCAACGGCACCATCCGGCCGTTGACCCGCGCACCCGTCAGATGGTTGCCCACCTGCGAATGGATGCGGTAGGCAAAATCGATCACCGTCGCGCCCTGCGGAAAATCGAGCACATCACCCTTAGGCGTGAAGACGAAGACCTCGGCGGCAAAGAGATCGTCCTTGACCGTCGAGAGAAATTCCTGCGGATCCTTCAGGTTCTGTTGCCATTCGAGGAGCCGGCGGAGCCAGGCGAAGCGCTCGGCGTCGCGCATCTGCGCGCCCCCGCCCTCCTTGTAACTCCAGTGCGCGGCGATCCCGTGCTCCGCCACCTGATGCATCTCGTGGGTACGGATCTGCACTTCGATCCGCTGCCCGCGCGGACCAATCACCGTGGTATGCAGCGACTGGTACATGTTGACCTTGGGCAGGGCGATATAATCCTTGAAACGGCCCGGGACCGGCTTCCAGCTCGCGTGCACCACGCCCAGCGCTTCGTAACATTCGCGCACCGAAGTGACGATGATACGGAAGGCGACCAGATCATAAATCTGATCGAAGGTTAAATCCTCCTCCTGCATCTTCTGGTGAATCGAAAAGAAGTGCTTCGGGCGGCCCGTCACTTCGGCCTTGACCCCGGCGTCGGCCAGCCGGTCGTCGAGGATACCGAGGACGGATTCTATATATTTCTCGCGCTCCTCGCGGGTCTCGGCCACTTGCGCCTTGAGCGTCATGTAGGCGGTGGGATTGAGATAACGCAGCGAGTAATCCTCAAGCTCCGACTTGAGCCAATAGATCCCGAGGCGATGCGCGATCGGAGCGTAGATTTCCATGGTTTCGCGCGCGATCTCCTCGCGCCGCTGGGGCTTCAGATGATCGAGCGTCCGCATATTGTGCAGGCGGTCCGCAAGCTTGATCAGCACGACCCGGATATCGTGCGCCATCGCGATGATCATCTTGCGGAAGTTTTCCGCCTGCTTTTCCTCACGGCTCAGAAACGTGATCTTGGAAACCTTGGTCACGCCGTCGACCAGCCGCGCGACCTCGCTGCCGAACAGGCTCCGAATCTCTTCCAGCGAAGCGTGCGTGTCCTCGACCACGTCGTGCAGCAAGCCGGTAATCACCGAAGGCAGGTCCAGTTTGAACTGGGTAATAATCAGCGCGACGCTCAGCGGATGGATCACATAGGGTTCGCCCGACTTGCGCTTTTGCTCACCATGCATCCGCGCCGAGTAATCGTAGGCCCGGCGAATCAGCGCGGCGTCGGCCTGCGGATTGTAGGCGCTGGCCTGGCGGATCACTTCCTCGAGTTGATCCGGATAGCCTTCGCTTACCCCTTCCACGGAACAAAGTCCTCCGCCAGACGGGCCACCTTCAGCCGTTCGGCATTTACGATGGCCGCAAGACGCGCCAGCGAAACCGCAACGTGGGCGTTGATAATAAGATAATCATAGTCCGGCCAGACGGAGGCCTCATCATGCGCCCGCTTCAGGCGGCGCGCGATGGCGTCCGCGCTCTCCGTGCCCCTCCCCCGCAGGCGATCCTCGAGTTCCGCGAAGCTCGGTGGGAGCACGAAGATACCCACCGCGTCGCGCGGATACCGCTCCCGGATTTGCCGGGCGCCCTGGATATCGATATCGAGCAGAATGTCGCTGCCGCCGCTTATCGCACGCTCAAGGGGGTCGCGGAGTGTCCCGTAGCTGGATTCGAAGACCCGGGCGAACTCGGCAAACTCGCCCGCCCGAACCCGGCGCTGGAACTCGTCGTCGCTCACGAAATGGTAGTCGAGACCCGGAGTTTCGCCGACGCGCGGAGTACGCGTGGTTACCGACACCGACATCTCGAGCCTGTCGATTTTCTCCAGAGCGCCGCGCGAGATGGTGGTCTTGCCCGCGCCGGAAGGTGCGGAAAGTATAAAGATAATGCCGCGTCGCGGCCGTTTATCCTCCTCCATTTAATTACAATATAGCGGATACACGCCCGGTAAATCGATTTCGCATGCCGTCGTCACTCGACGTTCTGGACCTGTTCGCGCATTTTCTCGATTTCGCCTTTCATTTCCACCGCGATCTGCGACATCTGCGCGTCCTGCGACTTGGCGCCGATCGTATTGATCTCGCGGCCCATCTCCTGCAGCAAAAATTCGATTGCCTTGCCGACCGTGCCGGCGCGGTTGAGCAGCGGGCCCATCGCTTTCAGATGGACCCGCAAACGCGTCATTTCCTCGCTGATATCGCCATGATGAGCAGCCGACAGAGCGTCCTCGTACAACCGCTTTTCGTTGATTGGCGCCTCGCCCAGCAGCTCGCGCATCCGCAGGTTGAAATTCGCCGTGATCGCCGCGCGCGCCTTGGCCGCCAACGCCTCGATCCGTGGCAGCACCGCGGCGATGCGTTTCAACCGCTGCTCGAAGTCACGCCGCAACTCCCGCCCCTCGCGCGATCGCTCCCGCTCGAGCGCCTTCATCGCCTTGCGCAAAGCCTCGCGCGCCAGGTCCGCACCCGCCTGAGGATCCTCCTCCTGCTCCGCCACCTGAAAAATCTCGGGACGCTGCAACACCGCCTCGATCCCGAGTTGACCGTCGAGCCCAAGCTTCCGGCCGAGCCGCCGCAATTCGGTCACGTAGTTGCGCGCCAACTCCTCGTTCACCTGCAGCTTGACCCGCGCCGGCTTGAGCACTATCGCTCGCACGAAGACCTCGACCCGTCCCCGCTCGACGTGCTCCTGCACCAATTTTCGAATCTCGGCCTCCCGCTCGCCCCATCCGCGCGGTAGATTCGCCTTGAGCTCGAAGAACCGCTGGTTGAGCGCGCGCACCTCGACCACCACCTGCACCCCGCCGCGGCTCTGTTCGGACCGCCCGAATCCGGTCATGCTCCGCATGTATGCGCTATCCCCTTCATGAACTCATCGTCTCGTGCCACGCCGCCCCAGCAGTGTTGCATAAACCTCGAGCGTACCCCGCGCCATCGCACCCATACTGAAGCGCTCGACCGCCCGCGTGCGCGCCGCCGCACCCATAACCACCCGATCATCGGCGGACTCCG
This sequence comes from Binataceae bacterium (SeqCode), assembly GCA_052145175.1. Lineage (GTDB taxonomy): Bacteria > Desulfobacterota > Binatia > Binatales > Binataceae > JAJPHI01. The sequence continues at coordinate 22,690 of JBKQPD010000171.1, forward strand.
CCAACTTGATCAACGCTCCAGCCAGCGCGGCGGCGTCACCGGGCGTCACCAGCATACCGCTGACCCCGTCCTCCACGACCTCGCACAATCCGCCAACCGCGCTAGCAACTACCGGCAATCCGCACGCCATCGCCTCGAGCGCCGCCACGCCCAAGCCCTCCTTCAGCGAAGGCATCGCGAACAGGTCGAGCGCCCAGAGCAACTCGCGGGACTCTTCGAGGCGTCCGAGGAGCCGGACCTCATCCAGGCAGCCGAGCTCGCCGG
>JBKQPD010000172.1:0-8573 GCA_052145175.1 Binataceae bacterium (SeqCode)
CTCCCGTCGTCTCGAACTGCTTCACCCAGCGCACCGCGCTCGCGATGCTCACATCGAAATGCTTCGCGGCCGCGTTGCGCGACAAGCCGCCCGACAAAACCGACGCCACAACCCGCGTGCGAAGATCATCCGAAAGCGCCATCCCAGCCGCCTCCTTCGCGAGGCCGGAAGCATGAATCAGATTTCAGCCGATTCGGGAATCCCAAACCGATTCACTTCGTTTGGAGATCGCTCTAGACCGATTTTTAAGGCCGCTATCGAATTTCCTTCTCCAATGCGGCCCTCACATCTTCGTATAGCTCAATATCGAGATAGTTGTTCAGGATCGAAAGCGCCTTATCTAGGAACTCCCGCCTGATTGCTTCCCTAAGCTGCTCATACTCAGGCGTCTTAGGCTTCTCGAGCAGGCTCACACGGATTTTGCTGAGTTCTTTCGCCATCGACTTAAGCCGAAGTTGAACTGGCGCGGGCGCCCCACTGCTCGCGCTCTCGATATCTTTCTGGATTTTGTCACTGTCGGCGATCACTTTCCGCACTTTAGTGACGTCGAACGTCTTTGCTTTCGAAATCCTCAGATAGCCTTCGCGCAGGATGTTGACCTTTTTTTCAAGTACTTCTAGTGAGCCCTGGTGCTCTTTGGAAGTCTTTCGAGCTTCTGCGGTCAAATCTGTGCAGATCTCGGTAATTTCCTCGCGGATGGCGAGCCAATGCTCATCTTCCTCGAAATTATCGCGTCTCGCGTTCGGTACGACGGCGTTCGGATGGAGGTGGATTTCACCAATGAACCATTCCGACCATCGACCGAATGTTGATCGTTGGTCGTTTGTGGTAGGGACTAGGAGGATCAACTCATTAGCGTCGATCTGGATATTTTTAAGACGAAAGCGGAGCCCGCCAACCGCTGAGTCCTCATATTCGCCCGGCTTGGTCTTGTGGCCGACCCATCCCCACCAAGCGCCAGACTTCTTGCCGTGGTGGACGGAAATGCGGGAGAGTGGCACATTATCACTGTTATCGACGCCCATCTTAGGGCGGTACGGTTTATAGACCTGTTGCTCCTTAGTTGAGTTTCCGTTGCGGATTACGAGCGAGATGTAGGAGACGGGAATACGGCCGAGCATGGAGCTTTCGTTGTTCTCGATATGAGACCAGTCGATGTCATTCCCGTCTTTGTTGTCCGCAGCAGGCGGCGGAGCCAAGGCCTCGGCGTCATCAAAGATCTTGGTTCGAAAAGTGGCGAATTCTGGAAGAAAGTCGACGGGCGCGACCTGTGAAAGAAATGTTGCGAGCTGAAGGGGGTCGGATGCCTCTATGGGCGCGTTCTTCAGACCTAAAAGCGACACTTCGAAATAGTGAGCTTTTGTGTCCGAGACTGGCTGCTGATCCCATGTGGTGCATGTGGTGATAAGGTCGGCGGCAGGCTTGCTTGAGCTAAGCATACCCTTCCTCAACTCGTCGCAGTCGAACTCGACGATGGTTTCAATCGCGTCACCTGCCGCCTTCGTGCGAAAACGCAAAGAGGTTGAGAACGCGATCCCCGCGAGGCGCCCAATACCGCGAAAGCCGGCTTGCTGACCGCGTTTCTTCCGCGAGGCGCCAACGGCGGTGAGCGTGTTGACAGCAATGCGTTGCGGCAGTCCCGCCCCATTGTCATGGATGATGAGGCTTTTGTTATCGGCGTCAACTGTGACGGTGACCTTGCCGGCTCGCTCTCTGATGACGCCGTCCGCTATTGCTGCCTGGATCCCGTCGAAGCTGTTTTGGACATATTCGCGGATGGCATTGCGGCGCTCGCCATACATTCCTGTCGTGATCGATTCGAGGAGGAATGAGCCGATCAGTGGCGGGGAAACGGCCTTCCATTTCTTTTTATTGAGCGTTGGTGAAGCCATTGCTTGATGCCTCCGTACTAGGCGTCCAATTCGACGCCGGCGAACTCCGCCACGCGCACCTCAAAATCGCTGTCGAGGTTCAGTTTGACCAGCTGCCGTGGCAGCAGGTGATATCGTGCGAGGACATCGATCAGTGCGCCGAGTTTGAAGTCCCGGATAGGTGGCTGTCGCTTGAGGATTGTTCTGAAAAGGAGCGAATCTTCGGTCTGCAGCGTGGTTGTAAGATCACGGTCGCCGAGCCTGATTGCCAGCAGATCCGCCGGTGACTTGTTGTCAGCCGAAGGCTTGGTTACGACCTCAACCTGCAGCGTGCTGCACGGCGATCCGGGGAAAAAAAGCGGCGGCTGCGCTTTAAGCGCTTCCCCAAGCGCCTCCGCCGCATGCGAGACCTCCGGCAAGTTCACAAGGTCCAGGATCGCCAGCACTACTGGCGCGCCCGACGGCGCGCGGCGGTTTAGTGAATCGTCAAAATAGAGAGCCCCAAGACAGCCGAAGTAGAGTGGCTCTCGAACTTGAGGCGGGAGCTCCGGCGCTTGATCGCGAAGATCCGAAACAAAGCCGACGGCCGATGGGTCGCCGCCTTCAGCAGCGCGAACAACGGTTCGGCCGAGAGCGACTAGGTCGGTCACCGGCCAACTGGCGAGCGCGGTCCAATTGATGCTCGTGAGAAGCTGCGCTCGTCGTACGACATCGCCGAGGTTAAAGGCCTGGATGAACAGCTCCGCTTCTCTTGAGACTTTTGTCGACGTCATCAGAAAATCAACATCGAGGCCGGTGACAATGATCTCCTCTACGTCTGGAACATCTTGTTCGTGGGCACCATCCGTGTTGGCGGAAGCGGCGGGACTTCCTATTATCCTAACCGCTTGTCCGAACCGTCCGGCCCAACTACGGGCGGCAGCCTTTTGCTTTCCCGTCAAATTTGGCAGCTGATTATCGAGCGCTGCGGAAGCGAAATCGAGATAGGTATTTCCCGTCTTTTGCAGGAGCACGCCGCAATACATCGGGTCGATGAGATCGAGGGTGCCGGCATTTCGGTCGAACGTTTCGCGCACGAGCAATGGGTGTGGCGTTGGCACAGGGCGAGGATTTTGCACGAGTCGTCTAATTTCCTCGGTGAGGCCTTTGTCGCCGTGTTGGTTCTCGTACCAATCATTCTTGCGGTCGCCCGTGGCGACGATTACTGATCGCGCTCGCACTTTGGATGCATGGCGGAGAACCTCGCGCCAAAAAGCTAGGTCACCGAAGCTATTGTCCCCGGACCTGACAGCCTCGTCGTTTTGCGCCTCCGACTTGTGGCTGCCGCGCTTATTCGCGTCATTGAAGCTTGGCGGAATCACTCCACGGTTGCGAATACGCTCGTCTGCGTCCACATCGTTGATGATTTCGCTCAAGGGGCCGGTAAGGAGCTGTTGGTCGATATAAGTTGAGATCTGTTGGACGCCTGTTTCTATCTGTTTAGAGTTGTTAGCAAGCAGCATCAAGGCGCGAAGCGGCTGAACGGTTCTACGGTACTCGTCGAGAAAGAGCGCGCCGCCGTTTTGGAAACCAAAGAGATCATCGGAACAATAGACTCTGAATTTCTCATAGAAACGAGTTGCTGCTTTGTCAAATAACTTAATCTCTGAGCTAAGCTCGTTGGGCACTGTGCTTTTGAGACGGTGCTTGAAGAATTCGTGCGCGGCCCAGAGCGGCACGTGAAAACGGTGTTGGCCGACCGCTCTTTGCCAGTCCATGAACTGGTCACGAGCAGGCGTGCCGAGTTTAGCAAGAAACATTAAGAACGAAGTGTCGAAATAAATATGTGTGCGCGGGTGGGTGATCAAGGCGCCGACTCGCTGCAGGTACACGTCAGCCTGTTCTGGCGTCCGCCCGATAAGCGGACCAGACCAAATGTTCTGTGTCGAGACCCGAGGGCGTCGAATGACGCGGGCCTTAGAAGGGGCTACCCTCGCCAAGGAAGCCGCCTTCCTAGCCTGTGTGAGCGCTTCGCCGACAATGCTACTCCCCTTCCAGTCTATTAGTAGTCTAAGTTCATCAGAATCCGATCGATGAGCGCCTTGGCGGCTGCTCGGTTTGTCGAGCATTTATAAATCAACTCGAATAATTGCTCGTAAGTCTTCCGGCGCGCTTTCGGCAGCCGCGTTAAGGGGGAGGAATTGGCACTCCGATCACTTATGGCGCATTTCAGCTTCGTCTTGAATTCGTCAATCAGCTGTTCTCGATCGGACGACTCGCCCGTGAGGAGTTCCATTCGAGCTATTTTTGCCATCTTCATGAGTGTCTGTTCGCATGACAAGGCCAAGCGCTCTCTTTCCTGCCGGCTGACGCTCTGCTGCAGGATGATGTCGGTAGTTTCTTGCGCCGAATGCGCGAGGAGCTCGAATTCGCGGAGCAAATTTCTTCGAACCGAGTTGGTCCGACACCGGCGCGCGATATCGCGGGCCGTGGGGGTTAGATGGTTGATCAAATGGTTGTAATGAGCGTTCTGTTCGAAATGATCGCGACGGCCATTAGGCACGATCTGTTTATCAATGACGTGGATCTCGCCGACTGACCAGGCGTTGAAACGAGGTTCAGGGAAAAGCTCTTCGAGCAGGGTGTGATCGCCGACCTGCAGGTTGCCAGAACGAAGGCGAAGTCCCTTGGAGAATGTGGAGTTCGGAACTGCGCCTTCATAATCGTGGTGCAGCACCCAACCGATGGCCGCGATATCGCCATCCATGCCTGGGATTTTAATGAAGTCGACGCTGTCGAACGTTACTTTGGCCTTGTCTTCATAGATGAAAGTGTCGCGATGCGGTCGATAAATGGGCTCGTCGGAGCCGTCGATGCGTATTTGTAGGGAGCCCAGCTTGACGTGGTCACGTAGCGCGCTTGTGATCTGAGAGCCGAACTTGAACGCCGGCGAAAATGGCACGGGCGCCACTTGGGCGAGATATTCAGCGATAGCATTTGGGCTCAGCAATTTATCGCTGCGAAGCCGAACGATCCCTTTGAGTTCAACTTCAAAAAACCGTTCGGGATAATTATTGAGTTCGACACGGGATGCTTGAACGATGCTTTGAATCAGCTCGACAAGACTTATATCGGATTCTGCGCTTTTCAAAGAAGCTTTTAGGCGGCGGCAGTCCCAACGTAGTTCAGAGATTTGTTTTTCTTTAGAGGTACGCGAGCGGAAAATGAGTTCTTGAGCGTAGCCAAGACCTGCGAGTCGTCCTACCCCGCGAAAGCCTCGCGCGGCGGTGCCGCGCTTACTGCTTGCGCCAAGTGCCGTCAAACGGCGAACGAACTGCGGCCACGCGATAGCTGAGCCGTTGTCACGAATACGAATGCTGCGAGCAGAGGGGTCAATCGTTATACTCACCTGACCAGGTTCGTCAGCGCGTAGAATACCTTTAACGCGAGCGTTATCGACCGAGTCGGCGGCGTTCTGGACGTACTCGCGATAGATAGTCATCGGGTCGACATACATTGCGCTTGTTAACAGCTCAAGGATGTCCTTGCCGATCACAATATCGTCGGCTGAAATTCGGGCGGTCTGACTTGTAACTGTATTTGCTTCGTGTCGAATGGCTTTTGTAGCGCCTGTTCTATTCATGCTACGATCCTCTCTCGGCGCTTTGCTTTAGGTGGTGGTGGAATAATCGGATCGTCGTCATTCAGGCCCGCGTCTTCGACGCGCTCGTCATCCGGCACATTCATGTCGGATGGTAAAGTATTTCGGTTGAATTCTTTTTGCTTCGCCCAGAGCGCAAATAACTCCTGTCTTGGCAATGGTATATAGAAACGAAGTATGTGCTTGAGCTGATTGTTTGTGGCCCGTTCTGGTAGGCTAATGATTTCTCGTGGGTCGCATGATGATAAGAGTGTAACAAGTTCATCACGGTCGTAGTTATCGAGCCTGGTAAACTCAGCTTGGTACTCTTTGAGGCGCTGCTCGGAATCGTGGTGCTCATACCAATCACGATTGAAGATGAAATCGTGTGGCATAAGTAGAATACGTTCGAAGTCTTTGAACGTGTCGCCAAACGCGCGCTTGAAAAAGCTTGGGGCACCGCTGACGATGCCGTGAGTCGCCTGCAGGATAATTTGCATCGATCGGAGCTGATAACGCGACCATTTTTCGCCGACGTAAGTGCGATCGGGGCGGTCGGTTGGTTGATAGCGCATTGGAAATGACCAGATCCGAATTCCCAGCTCCTCGTTCAACGCCACATTTAATCGCATGCGTTCGAAAAGGTCGAGCGGAGTGTCGTGGAAATTATAGAGCATGTAGTTAGACAGTTCAGTCAGGCCGAATTCAGCGGCGTAGCGCACAGCCTGTTCGTAAGGCTTTTTTACGCCGAGATGATCAAACGCAATTCTTAGTGGCTTTAGACAAATGGTTGACAGTTGCCGCAAATACATCGGGTCTCTGCAGAGTATCCGGGCGTCTACTCCTTGATTAAAATCGACGCGCCGCTGGACTGCCCCGCGCATACCATGGCGCTGAAATTTGGCTTCCGGCGTAAAGCCCAGATCTCGTATTTCAGCAATAATTTCTTTGAATCGTGGCGAAGCGACCACGTTGTTGTCCATAAGAACAAGATCCTTCTTTGGACCATAATAATCGTCGATAGCGCGAACGATGCTGGTGAGCGACTCAGTGTCGCGCTGCATACCCTCAAGCTTTGGCACGCCGCAGAAATGGCATTTGCGGATACAGCCTCTTGACGTGTACGCAAAGTAAGCATCGCGAACCGGGTATTGGTAATTTACTTGGGATAGGATGCTGTAGTCAGGAACCAGGTCTTCGATTGGCAGACCATTGACGTCGTCTGCATAGAGTTCCTCGGAGAATTCATCGAGTTGGAGTGCTACTGCAGGCGGATTTGTGAGCAGCCCTTTGATGAAGCGCACGCCATGCCAGCGTCGTTCCTTTAAAAAGCTGTCGTGCATGAGCGAGGCTGCGATTCCGCCGACAAATACTTTGTCAGCCTGACCGTTCGCTACCTTGAGCGCGAAATCGATAGCCTGTGCGGTCCTTGGATATTCGAATGAGAAAAGCGTTGTGACATAAACGCGGTCCCATGCTTGGGAAAGCGCCGATTGGTCCTCGCCTTTAATGAAGCGGACACGATCCTGCTTCCCACGTGGACCGTGGTATTGCGCGATCTTCATGAGGCCGAGCGGTGGGTACTTGTTCTTGTAGCTCGGCTCGATCAGCAAGATGTTTTTGTTAGCCATTGACAACCTTGTAGCGGGACCGCCTGCGGGCATCACGGATGAATTCGACTGCTGCTTTGACTCCCGCCTGCCCGCCGTAGCCTTTGAGCGGACCGGTGGTCGACCAATCGATTGAACTGGCGAAATCGGCCAGGGCTGTAGTGAACGCCCGTTTGTCGCAAGGGCGGTTTGTATCGCGGCACTCCAGGAAAATGTCGGCAGCTATGCGCATCAGCGCATAGACGCCGATGCCTTTGGCCAGCATGTGGTGGCGCGGGTCGGCCCATTCGTTGGGGAGTGTGATGACGACGGCCTTCCAGAAGTCGAGGATGACGCGTAAACCATCATCGGTTGATTGATTTTGCAAAATTTTCGTGGCCTTGAGGAAATCAAGGATCGCCTGCTGCATCATGCGCAAGGACACGATTCGCTTCAGACCGGCAGTCGTTTTACCGCCGAGGTTAAGACGACGCAGCCATGGCGAGCTCTCTGTGCTGTTGAGCTGAAGGGCGATAAAGAGCTCGGGACGTTCGCGCGCCAGATCCTCGGCGAGCTGTGCTTCGTGGTAGTCGAGCAGGCTGGTGCTTAGGCCGCGCGCCTTGCTGTCGATGATGCTGAAAACCTCCATCTCTTCGCGGTCAGAGAGGCCGATGAAGCACATAAAGGGAAGAGGGATCGGTAGGTCGGCAAGGTGGCCCAGCCGATGCTGGCAGTCGACCTGAGCCATGATCTTGCCGGCGTCGGCCGCAATCTCCAGACGAACTTTGCCGCCGGGAAGGTTGACGAGGCGCCAATCGCTTTGGGTCGAGGCGCGGAGATTCAATGTTAGCGGTATCGTCGAGCTGTTTGGCTCTTTGATGTATCTTCGGAAATCCTGACTGTGCCGGTCGTTAAAGGGGCGTTGGTATCCTTTGCCAGTATCCTCATTGAGGATGTCTGGGAAGCTCAGTCGATACAGAAGATCGGCCGGCGCAAAGCCCAGCAACACCGGCCTTTGGGCGGAGTGGCCACGGAGGCACTCGATTTTAATGCGTGTCGACAGCTTACGGCTCCGCTCAGAATTGCAGTCTCAGGCTGCACTTTGTGCGGTGAAGCACTGCAAGTCAAGTCAGCGCTGCAGGGGCCGCACGGGCTCGGCGATGGGTTTCAAGCATCAAGCGGCCTCGACGATGGCGGCTGTAGGCGGCTGTTTTTCCACGTAGTTTGACTTTCCGTCGACCTCTTCTTTGTCCGCGATGTGCGCTTTGACCAAGGCGTAGATACGGCTGACGAAGTCAACATCTTCTTTCGGGAGTGGCCCTTTTTCGGCATGGTGGGTTATCGTTCTTGCGAGAGCGAGTTTGCGAATCCACCTGGGCGCATCTGCCTTTTTGCCCTTTCCATAAAAATTATAGTAATCCTTGAATAAATCCCAATTGGTGGCGTGTAGAACAATATCGTTATAGTTCGGTAGGAGAAGAAATTGCCAACGTT
>JBKQPD010000173.1:0-55135 GCA_052145175.1 Binataceae bacterium (SeqCode)
TCGAGGCATCCCTGACCATAGCGCATAAGCACAAATTCGCCCGAATAATCGACTTCCAGCAGATGCTTGATCAGTTGATAGATATAGACGCCGACACCGCCGTTCGCGATGCGCACTTCGCCGTCGACGACGCGCTCTTCCAGTCCATCGGTGACTATACCGATCCTGAGGTTGCGCGCGGGTTTGCGGGTTTCCATCTGGTTCCTGGCGCACGATGCTCGCTGTCGACCGGGCCGCCGCGGGTCGGCGGTTGGGCGCGGGTTGGCCGGCGTCGAGTCCCGACCTTATCTAGCGCACAGAGTGGCGGAAACCAATATCACCTGGCAGGAATGGACGTAAAAGAATGACGTTGGAATCAGTGCAATGGCGCAGCCGCCTGTTTTTACTGCAGAACCTTGTCCTCAAGGACTTTCGGATTCGCTACCGCAACATGTCGCTTGGCATGGCGTGGTCGGTGGTCAATCCGCTCGTTATGATGGGAATATTGACCCTTGTTTTCACCAAAATATTTCCGAACCCGCAGCCGCATTTCCCGATCTTTGTGTTGTGCGCCCTGGTGCCCTTCAATTTTTACTCGCTGGCGCTCAATGCCGGCACCACCTCGCTGTTGGAAAACGAATCACTAATCAAGCGGGTGCGCTGTCCACGCGAGATCTTTCCGATCGCCGCGGTGCTGGCTAACTGCCTGCACTTTCTCATCCAGATCGGGTTGCTAATCACTTTTGTTCTGGTGGCGGGCTTCCCGATCAGCTTGCACTGGCTGTGGCTCCCGCTGCTGTGGGGCATGGAAATCGCCTTCATGTGCGGCCTGGCGCTGATTACGTCCGGCCTGGATGTCTACTATCGTGATGTCCGCTACCTGGTCGAGGTTTCCGGCCTGGTTTTATTCTGGCTGGTGCCAATCTTCTATTCATTCCAGATGGTGCCGGCAAGATACCATACGGTCTATCTGCTGAATCCGATCGCGTGCGTGGTTCTCGCGGAACGCGGGATCCTGCTGGACGGTACGGCGCCGTCGCGCGAATTCCTGGCCCCGCTGGCGTTGATTACTATCGTGTCGCTGGCGCTGGGCTTCGTGATATTTGGCCGTCTCAAGCAGAACGTTGCGGATTATCTCTGAAACTATGACGTACGCTGAATCCTTCGCTCGCGACCGGGAGTTTGCGCCTGTGGCGACGGCGGCAGCCGATGTGCCGCCGCCGGTTATGGTGCTCGATCACGTGTCCAAGTCATACCTGCGCACCGGCAAACGCCAATTGCTGAGAGGGCGGCTGGCGGCATGGTTCAAAGGTGAACGGCGCGAGCATTTCACCGCCGTGCGCGATATTTCGCTTGCCCTCGACCATGGCAAGAGCCTGGCGTTGGTCGGGCCGAATGGCGCGGGCAAGAGCACTCTGCTGCGGCTGGCGGCGGGTATCACGCAACCGGATAGCGGCACGGTTACGGTCAGGGGCCGGGTGTCGGCTTTGATGGAACTGGGCTCCGGCTTTCATCCGGATCTGAGCGGTGCGGAAAACGTCTATCTGAACGCCGCGATCCTTGGGCTGAGCCGCGCGCAGGCGCGCGCCGAGTTTGAGCGAATCGTCGATTTTTCCGGTATCAGGGACTTTATCTATGAGCCGCTGCGCACATATTCCAGCGGCATGATGCTGCGGCTGGCCTTTTCGATCGCCGTTCGCGTCAGTCCCGACGTGCTGATTATCGACGAGATTCTCGCGGTCGGCGATCAGGATTTCCTGCGCAAATCGGTCGACGAGATCCGCCGGCTCAAGGACAGCGGTACGACGCTTGTCTGCGCGTCACATGCGATGAGCTTGCTGCTTGAACTGTGCGAGGAAGCCATCTGGATCGATCACGGCGAAGTTCGCCTGCGCGGTCCATCGGAGGAGGTTATCGCGAAATACGCCGCAAGCGCCGGCACCTGATTAAACTTCTTTCTGGTTGAGAATGGTGAGAGGGGAGCAAAAAGCCTTTCTCAGCCTGCGCAAGCGGGGGTTGAACAATAGTGGTGTGGCGGTCGAGCCGGAGTTGGTCAATTTCCGATGCCATCAAGCCAACCGAGTCTTTCGATTACTGCCAGTCGGCGCCCGGCGGTACATCGTCCGCCGCGCACGCGCGGGCGGCCGTGCAAACTCGTCGGCCGACTGCGCAAATTCCAGAACGGAGAAGAGCCGATCACTCATCTCGATGCGACGACCGTGAAGAATTGAACAGCCTGCCCCGGCTGAAGGCCGGCGTTGATACCGGCCAAACCTATGACTTGGCTGTGTTTCGACGTAGTGATATTCGTAAAGCCGAGGACTGCGGCAAACTGCCGGATGACATCGCTACTAAAATGCCACCAGGTACCCCAGTCCTTGTTCTGTGCCGTCGGGTTAAGTCTGCAGATTCCTCCCTTACCCTCCAGATCCTCGTGATACAAATCAGTAACGACAAGGGTTGATGCCCGCTTCGCGCACTGGGCCATGACCAGAAACGGACTGTGTACGTGTAACAGGACTGCGGCCATAACCGCGACATCGAACTGACCCAGCGCGTCCGGGAGCGCGTAGGTGTCGCCATACCAGACCTTTGCCGCCGAATTGAACGCGCGATGGGCGAACCAAAACGAGTTCCTCAAGCGACCCATCCCGTATCGCCGCCCGGCGTACATGGGTTCCAGCACCGCGTCCGGATACGGAACGAAGTCCCAACCTGGGTCTTCCTTGACATCGATCGCGACAATGCTCGCGCCCTGCTTCTCCATCTCAAACGTAAGAAAGCCGCTTGCCGGGCCGACTTCAAGTACGCGCTTCCCGGAAAACGCATAGTGGCCAAGATATTCGTCAGTTTTGCGACGCAAATCCCAAAGACCGTCCACAACCCCACGCCTAGGAATATCCATGGTATGATAAAATGAACATTGTTCGATTTCGATAACGTTCGGCTGCACGGCAAATATCGAGTTGTCATCCGTCGTTGATCCGAATTTGGCATTAAACTGAGACCCCATATTTACACCCCTCCGCGGTTGAAGTTCTATGCGAACGACTCGTTCGCATTTAATCGTGGATCTTGTCGTCAATCATGCCGCGATGCATCATGCTGCCTATGTAAATCGAAATTACGCACCGTCTAGCATGAATGCTTAATCCGAACGTGTCATGTCGCGTTTGATTATGTTGGAGCCCATCGCAATCATTCTCATGGGAGACCTGCTGTGCGTTGATGGAGTTCAGCTCCACGCTCCCAGAGCGTTTATCGCACGAATCTCGCGTATCTCCACTCCAATACTGTCTTTATCATGATCCGCGTGAAGCGATCCATGCGGAACTGCGGATTGAGGTGATGCGTCGATATTTCGAGGGCGGGCACTTCTAGAATCTGAAGATTATGCGTGCTATAGCCTGCTCATGTCCTGGAAACTCTTTGCAAAAGGAAGCCCGGAACCTCCCGTTCGCTGGTCTTTCCGCTGCTGCATTTGTGGTAGCGCGGTGTCGGTACCCCAAGACCAAGTGCATCGCGAACTCGCCTTCTGTTCCGGATGCGGAAGCAATACGCGGTTTCGAGGACTGATGCTGGCTGTTCTGCGTCACGTATATGGCGATGAGACACTACCGTTGATACAACGCGAGCGATCGGGCCTCTCGGCAATCGGGATTTCCGACAGCGAGGTTTACGCACAAGTGCTCGAACGCGGGCTCGACTACCGCAATACGTTTCTGCACAAAGCGCCGTACCTTGACCTGTGCGACCCGAACTCCGTAGCCCAATATACTGCCCTCGATTTGATCATTTGCTCTGACGTGCTCGAACATACCAGACAGCCGCCCAGTGTTATTCTGAATTCTCTGTGGCGGATGTTGCGTCCGGGAGGCTTGGTAATCCTGTCCGCACCGACCTATCAGATGCCAGAGAGTATCGAACGTTATTACGGCGCCAAGACGGTGCGGGTCGTCGAGCGCGACAATCAGAGGATTGTCGAGTGGGAGGACGGGAATGGAGTTTGCCATATCGACCCTGCGCCACGCTTTCACGGCGGTTCCGGCGATACGCTCGAAATGCGAATCATTTCGCATAGGGAACTGCTTTCGGCAGCCGAGCGCGCCGGTTTTACGGCCGAGACCCTTGAATTCTGCGAACAAGCTGGTTATTTCTGGCGGCTCGTGCCGGAACATCCAAGCGTCAATGCGGCGCTGGACGGTCGCGTGATCATATTGCGCCGTATTACTGACTCAGACGGCAAGCTCAGCCTTGAACGATCGGAATCGCAACCGCTCCCGCGCCAACCATTTAGGGCGGCAATGCAAACGAAGTTTGACAACAGATTAATTGCGCCCCTCAAAACGCGGAGCAAGAGTCATTACAACGCACTCGCCGACTATGTCGAGGGTCAGCGCAACTGGTTCCACGTGATCGAATTCGAGGGAGGGCTCGTGACACCCGGCCACGACCCCTCCGCCAAGAAGTTGTATCATCTCTGCCTGCCCCCCTCGCTCGCGGGCATGAGCGTGCTCGATATCGGCGCCTTTGAGGGCTATTTCAGCTTTCACGCCGAGGCACGCGGCGCCACGCGGGTGGTCGCGCTCGACAGCTTTGTGTGGGAATGGCCGGACTCGCCGGCGTTCAAGAACTTCAACATGGCCAGAGAGGCGATCGGATCGAAGGTCGAGACCATTATCAGCACGGTCGAGGATATGCCGGCCAAGTGCACGGAAAAGTTCGATATCGTGCTCTTCCTTGGCGTGCTCTACCACGCACCTAACATGGTGGAATATCTGCGTAACTGTTACGCGGTCACCAGCCAGGTATGCGTAATCGAAACGCTGGTCGATTGCCTCGACGCCGAGACCGCGGCCGCGGCCTATTATCCGAGCGGCACTCTCAACAATGACAGCAGTAACTGGTGGGGTCCCAACCTCAAGACGGTGACCGAGATGTGCCAACGCGTCGGTTTCCGGCACGTGGAATTCGTCAACCTGTGGGACATTAATACTGTCGCGGCCATCCGCCAGCAGGACCGGTTCGGCGCGCTTAAGAGCGGCCGCATCGTGCTGCATTGTTATAAATGATCTGAGGCGATAGCGCCGCCCTGATCGCCGACGTACTTGTCTTGGCGGTCTCGGCGAATTAGCTTTCGCCGGCCCAGGTTGGAAGTCACCTTATACAGCCCCCGACTCGGCGAGAATTTGCCAGAGGCGCTTTCCGAAAGGCTCCTCAGCGTAGTTGAGGCTGGCGGTAGCTGCTCGTCGCTGCATAGCTTCTATCCAGGGTTCTTCGCGTGCGCGAATGATCCTCAAAGTTGTATCGCATAAAGTGCTTGTATCGTTGAAGTGAAATCCGGTGTCTCCGTCTACAACGGTTTCTGCCGGGCCGCCGTTATTCACTACCACTGGTATGGCTCCTGCGGACATCGCTTCAAGGATTGTAATGCCAAAGTGTTCGCAGAGTTCGGGCGATCGCGCCAGATCGACCTCGATTCCTGTAGCATGCCAGTAGACGAGGGCCCGGCGATAAAGGGCGCGCAGTTCCTCAGGGCTGGAATTCAAGTGAAAGAAGACCGGCAGGTCCTTCGCGAGTTCGCGCAGTCGAAGGTAGTAATCGCGGTGCTCGGGTTCGGGATGAAGCGAGCCAACAAAGTGAAGTTCATAGCCCGGTGCGGACGGTAGGATCCTGCGGAATGCGTCGATAAGGAAATCCTGGCGTTTGGAATGCCCGCCAGCGAATATGCGTCCGACACTCAAGATAACCTTATCCTTTTGCGGGACAGTCCAGCCTTCCTGGGATGGATCCTCGGCTGGCCGAAAGGGCGGGGGCAGGATTCGCACTGGACGGGATGTCAAACGCGCAGCGGTCATTGACTGTTCAACGCAATCGCGAACGAAGGCCGAGTATACGGCGATACTCTGGTAGCCGTCCCAATTACCCAAATTGGCCGCTCGGTTCTGCTCGGATTCGGGGAAGGGAAACTGACAGACTAGAAGATTGTACCTGGCCGGCGCGGCGATCGAAGGTATCAGGGTGTTCGTGATTACCACCGCAAGATCGAGCGGCCCCATGCCGCCAACATCCCGCCAGATCGCAAGCTTTGCGGCGCTGAGGTCAATACCCAACTCGCGCCCCATGGTGAGGAGTCGAATACGGCTGTAGCGCTCCGGAGTGAGCAGGGTTACTTCGAAGCGCTGGCTCAGGATCTGCGCGATCGTAAGAAGATATCTTTCCCCACCCCCCGGGATCAGATGGTAGGGTGTAAAGAGTACCGCCTTTGACGCCCGGGATGCGGATGCGGCCGGGGTTGACGGACGCTCCTTCGTTTTACTGAACAGTTCGGGTTCCGCGGTTTTGTCGCCGCACAAGAAACTTCCCCAACGGGCCACAAACTTTCGCCGGTTGATCTCGACGATATTCTCTAATTTCTGCCCGCTACGCGGATCGCCGGTGGTCTGACTCTGTAAATGATAGACAGTAGAGTCAGGGCAGTAATAAATCCGCTTTCCGAGCTGGCTTAGCTTGAGACACAGGTCGACGTCTTCATAGTAGGCCGGATCGAATGCGAGATCGAAACCCAAAACCTGCGCGAACGCTTCCGCTCGCATAACGAAGGTGGCCGCCGAGCAATATGCCACCTCGCGCGGCCGGCAAAATGCGGGATCGTCAGCTGGCCCGAACTCCCCCAGGCGTGTAACGCTGCCATCTGGCTCAACCAAAGCGCCAGCCTCTTGCAGGCGACCGTCCGCATAGAGAAATTTTGGTCCGACCCCACCGACGTTTTCGTGGTCGTGAAACGTGGCGATCAGCGGTTCCAGCCATTTTTCCGTGACCACCACATCATTGTTCATCAGAACCAGGTACTTGCCCAAGGCCTCCTCGGCCCCGATATTATTGGCCTCGCCGAAGAAACGATTTTCATTCAACCGTAGGAGTCGGAATTTTCCGGGAAAATCCGCCACGCGGGCTGCTTCCGACGCATTGCTACCGTTGTCGACTACGATGATTTCGTAGCGATATCCGCTGGTGTGTTCCCACAATGAGCGCAGGCAACATTGGGTTAAGACGGCCTTATTAAAATTAAGTATTACAATAGACACTTCCGGCGCGACTGGATCGTACCAGCGCTCATCCAGGTGCGCGCCGTTAACCATAGAATCGCGGCCGGCGGTGTTCTTTGGTAAGTATCGCTGCCAAATCATGGGCAGCGGCGGGATGGAAATATCCTGCGATTTGGGGTCGTTTACGAGTTGCGGGGGTTCACCGATGGTGACCCGTCTCGAGCGCCGTGGGAGCATCCGATGGATTAGGCGAAGCGGCGCAGTCACTTCCCATGACACCGACTGGCGAATGGCGATGACGGTGGGGAAGGCGTCAGCTTCAGAAGTCGGGATGGGCTCAGTTTCCTTGTCGTAGCCGCGTGATCGGCGGACAAGATTCCGCAGCGGTCGAAGCAGCCGCCATGAACTGGAGTTCCAGAGGCGGTGGATCTCTTCCAGCAGGACTTGATGCGCGCTTTGGAAGCGTTGCGTTCGTATCATCAGCGCCGTGTTTTCGCTGCGAAGCGCTTCAGCGCTGGCGACCAGGGTCTGATTAGCAGACCGCAGATCCGCCAGCTGGCGTTGGAACGCGGCCCTTTCGCTTTGCAGCGACTCGATGCTGGCCACCTCCCGGTGGTGATGTTCGGTGCGCAGATCCGCCAGTTGGTGTTGGAACGCGGCCCTTTCGCTTTGCAGCGACTCGGTGCTGGCTAACTCCTGGCGTTGATATTCAGCTCGCAGATCCGCGAGTTGGCGCTCAAGTCCGGCGTTCTCGGCGCGTAGTAACTCGTTGCCGGTGACCTGGCGCTGATACTCGGTGCGCAGATCCGTCAGTTGGCGCTCGAATTGCTCGCATTGCAGCCGTCCTTGGCGCGCCTGCTCCCGCGCTGCATGCAACTCCGCTTCGTGCGCCCCCAGATCGCTGCTCGCGATGTACAAGGTGGCGGGCGGCAATCCGATCGCCTGGTCCGAGGCCAATGCGACAGCATAGACCGCGCGCGCAAGCCCTTGGGATATTTCGAAATGATCCTCGCCGCGGCGCTCGAATGTGATCGGCGCCCTGACGCCGGGGGAGGGTTGATCCGGTAACATCGCCGATCCAATCATCGGTCGCTGCAACAGGCATTCGACGTGTTGAAACGTGCGGCGTAAGGTCGTCGTGAACTCTTCTTTCGTCAATTCATGAACGTGAAACGGGTTAGCGGGAGAGTTGGATGGAGAATATATGTCTCGGTCAGGCGTGCTGATGAGCAAGGCGCCGTTCGGCCGCAGCACACGCCGCACTTCAGCGATGAACGCGTCGTGTTGATATACGTGCTCGATCGTTTCAAATGACACAACTATGTCGACCGAAGCATCGCGCAGCGGAATCGAGCGTACATCCCCTCCTACGAAGTGAAGATTACGCCTGGAATATGCGCGGGCGGCATGGGCCGCAACCTCCGCGTTAAGTTCCACGCCCACAACTGAGCGCGCGGCCTGGGCCAAAAAGGCGGAGCCGTAGCCCTCTCCGGAAGCAATGTCGAGTACGTCCTTGTCACGGCAGAGTTCACGGGCAAGGAAATATCGATGGTAGTGCTCGATTTCGATTTGGCCGCCAATCGACGTGGTGAGCCGTTCGCCGGTAAAACCCAGCGTCAAACGAGGACGTTCCCGGCTGAATATCTCCCCCATAATCAGGATTCGCCCAAATCTTGATCGTGGCCGGCCTGGTTGGTCCGGCCAACGGTTACGACCGTGATGCCGATAGCCTCGCGCATGAGTCCACCAGGCGTCGTCGAGGCCTCCACAATGTGGCGGCACCAGTTCTGCGCAAGTGCGCGTACGAAATCAACATGGCTAGCCCATGACTATGCCCGACGGGTTACAAACAGGCAACTCTTGCACGGCGGCGTTTCATCGCGCACCGTAACCGCAGGACAATAAGGAGCGTGTGGTGATTGGTTCGGCATCTCGTGCACCGAAGCGTTCTCACAGACCACGCGACCGGCAGGAAAAATTGGCGGGCGATGGCTCGATGACCGCAGCGGACCAGCAGTTCGCCGTGGCCTCGCCTTGTGAGCTTCTGCCCTATCTGGTTGGTCTACCGGCGGGGCTGTCGCGCAAACAGGCCAAGGATCTTCTCCGGTTCCGGGCGGTGAAGGTCCGCGGCAAGGCGAAGGTTCAGCATGATACCCGGCTGGAGCCGGGCGACGTCGTGACGATCGTGTCGCGTAAGCCTGTCCATCCCGCGGAGGTGGCTCGCCATGGTCTTGGAATCGTTCACCTTGATGATGCCGTGGTGGTAGTCGACAAACCGGCGGGACTGCTGGCGATGGGCTCGGAACGGGAGAAGGAACGAACCGCTCATCGCATACTCAATGAGCATTTGAAGATGCGGACGAAATCACGGGAGCAACAGGCCTTCATTGTCCATCGCCTGGACCGCGAGACCTCGGGCCTGATGCTGTTTGCGCGAAATGAGTCGGCACAGGCGGCGCTCCAGCGTGACTGGCAGAGCGTGACGAAGAAATACCTCGCCGTTGTGGCGGGAGCGCCGGCGGACCCGCAGGGAACGCTGCAGGATCGTCTCGCGGAGAGCAAGTCATTCGTGGTCCATCGGGTCGAGCGGGGCGGTGACGTCGCAATCACGCACTATCGCGTGCTGCGGAGCCTGCGGGACAAAGCGCTGCTCGAACTCACCCTGGAAACCGGCCGCAAGCATCAGATTCGCGTGCAGTTGGCGGCCCGGGGTCATCCGATTGTCGGCGATCGGAAATACGGTGAGCAGGGCGGCCTGGCGCGGCGGCTGGCGCTCCACGCGAGCGAGCTGAAGTTTCGCCATCCGGTCTCGGGCGCGTCGCTCGAGTTTCATAGTGCTCTCCCCAGCCAGCTCAAAGCACTGCTCGCTAGCGAAGCGCGGCCTCCGCGCGGAGCGAGCACAGGGGGCGGCGGAGTCGGAACCGAGGCTGAGCCTCGCAGACTCGGCCACCCACCGGACGCGCGGCTAAAATCAAGTTGCGTTCGCGTTCCGGCTGCCAGTACCCTCTGACGATTCGGCCGGGGTGGTCTTGCGCGTGCCGAAAAGGAGCGGGGACTATCCACATGATCGCGCTGGCGCTGTTCATCCTCCAACTCTTCGCGACATTTGCGTATGCCGACACTGCTGTTCTTCATCCACTTGATCCTCTCTCGCAAAGCGAGATCAATACTTCGGTCGCGGTGCTGAAGGCGGCCGGGCATGTGGACGACAAGACGCGCTTCGTGTTTCTTACCCTGCGCGAGCCGAACAAGCCGGCGGTGCTGAAATGGCGGCCGGGCACACCGGTCACGCGCGAGGCCTTCGTCATAATCAAGCAGGGCGCTCAGACCGACGAAGCGGTAGTTGATCTTTCCCGGTCCGCCCTGCGATCGTGGCGCGAGGTCAAGGGTGTTCAGCCCGCGTTACTGATCTACGACGAACTCGCGAGCCTCAACGACATTGTGCGCGCCGATCCCGGATGGCAGGCCGCGATGCGCAAGCGCGGATTCGCAAACTTTGACAAGATCGAATGTATGCCGTTTTCGGCCGGCTATTTCGCCGTGCCGGAGGAAAAAGGCCATCGGCTCATGCGCGCCGAGTGCTTTGATGCGGGCGCGGCGCTCAATTACTGGGGCAGGCCGATTGAAGGGGTCGTGGCGACGGTTGATCTCAATCAGCGGCGCGTCCTGAAACTAATCGATACCGGCGTCGTGCCGGTGCCCAAAGAGCCGGCGGAATATGACGCGAAGTCGCTCGCGACCAAGCGCGCCCCGCTGAAGCCGGTGGTCGAGCAGGAACCTGACGGACCGAACTTCGTGGTCAACGGTTCAGCGATTAGCTGGGACAATTGGAAGTTCCGGGTGCGGATGGATCCGCGGCTGGGAATCGTCGTGTCGACCGTGAGCTTCACTGACGGTGGGCGCGACCGGTCAATCATGTATGAAGGGCATCTGTCCGATATTTTTGTGCCTTACATGGATCCTTCGCCGGGCTGGTACTTCCGGTCGTATATGGACGCGGGCGAGTACGGCGCGGGTAAACTAGCCTCGAGCCTGGTTCCGGGTGCGGATTGTCCGGCCAACGCCTATTTTTTCAGCGACTGGATCGCCGACGAAAAGGGCGTGGCACAGCAGCGCCCGCGGATCGCGTGCCTCTTTGAACGAGGGGACGGGGCGATCGCATGGCGTCATTGGGACTTCATCAGCAATCAGACCGAAAGCCGGCCTGCCCGCGAGCTGGTGCTGCGCTGGATCGCCACGGTCGGCAATTATGACTATCTGTTTGACTGGACGTTCCAGCAGGATGGAACGATCAAGGTCGGCGTCGGGGCTACCGGGATCGACGAGACCAAAGGGGTCGTGAGCAAAAACTATACGTCGCGCCGTGGTACTGACGGTGAGTACGGAACCTTTATCGCTGACAACCTGGTGGGCGTAAATCACGATCATTTCTTCTGTTACAAGCTGGATCTCGATGTTGACGGCACGGCGAACAGCTTTGAAGCGGTGCGACTCAAGAGGATTCGCCTGAAAGGTTTGCGCAAAAGCCTATGGGTGGCGGAGCCCAAAATCCTCAAGCGCGAGGCGGAGGCGAAGCTCAACGAGGATATGGACGAGCCGGCCCTGTGGCGCACGATCAATCCTAATGTGCTCGATCCGATGGGCTATCCGGTGAGCTATGAACTCGTTCCCGGACACGGCACTACTGACCTGCTGGATCCCGACGACTACCCACGCAAGCGCGCCGGGTTTGCCGACTACCAGCTATGGGTGACTCCTTACACGCCGCTGCAAGCCGCGGCCGGGATGTATCCTAATCAGAGTGATGGGAGCGACGGACTGCCGGCCTGGACGAAGCAGAATAGATCGATCGAGAATACCGACGTGGTGCTCTGGTACACGATTGGTTTCCATCATGCGCCGGTTTCGGAGGATTGGCCGATTCTGCCCACGATGTGGCACGAATTCTATTTGCGGCCGCGCGGCTTTTTCGCGCACAGTCCGGTGATCGATCTTCCCGCGCCGCCGCCAGCGCCCGCGGGGAAATGATGTTGGCCCGCGCTAAGGGCGGACCTCGTAATAGGCGTTGATCGGATTCTCGAAGTCGCGCGTCACGAAACGCGTGAAGCCGGCCTCGCTCGTCATCCGGCGCGCGACCGGCTCGGGAAATCCCAGCGTGCCGAGACCCAGCCCGCCCGGTTCGGATAGCGCCGATGACATGCAGCACAACACTGAAATGCTGTACATAAATGGGGCAAGCGGATTCCCGCCAAGGTTTTGCTCGAAAGTCGGTTGACCATGAACGTCGGCAATGAGCCACGTCCCGTCGGGTTTGATCGCTTTGCGGATCGCACTCATCACGAGGTCGGGACGCGTCATATCGTGCAGGCAGTCGAAGGTCGTGATGAAGTCGCGACTTGAGTCGCCCGCGAGCGGATCGACCCTGGCGTCGTGAAAGGTGACGTTCTTCACCGCCGCCGCAGCCGCGTTCGCGCGCGCCCGGGCCAGCGCCACATGGGCGATATCGTAACCGTCGAATTGCGAACGCGGATAGGCCTTGGCCATCTCGATTAGGGCGACGCCCGAGCCGCAGCCGATATCGGCGACCTTGGCGCCCGCCTCCAGCTTGGCGACGACGCCGTCAAGTTTCGGCAGGGCCACGGGGACCAGTTGGGTGCGAAACCAGGGCGCCAGCAGCCGCTCGACGCCGCGATTCACCTCTGGGCCGAGCGCGTCGTAGGTCAGACCGATCCCGCTCTTGAAGGCCGCGGGAAGCTTTTCCAGCACCGCCATCTGCTGCGGCAAGGCGCAGAAACCGCCAGCAAGAAACATCGGGCTGTTTTCATCCGCCAGGACCATCCCGACTTCCGGCGACAGCGCGAAGCGGCTCTCTCCCATGTACTCGATCAGCCCGGCCGCCGCCTGACCGTGCAGCCATTCACGAATCCAGCGCTCGTGCAGACCCGTCTTGCGGGCGAACTCCTCGCTGGTCAGAGGCCCGGCGCCGTTCAGCGCGGCGTACAGACCCATCCGGTCGCCCAGGTAAACCATCGCGGAAACGTAGGCGCCCCCCAGCAAGTCAAAGACGTGCTCGGCGGTCTTCTTGACTTTTTCCGGATCGATACTCGTATTTTCTGCCGCCATGACAAGGTCCTCCCTGGATAGTTCGGGGTTTGAGCGCCTGAGCGAGGCCAGTCGTGTTTGGTTCTTTACGCGGCGCGTACGACTCCGCGGCCCCGGATTACCTCGTCGATCAAACCGTACTCGGCGGCCTGCGCGGCGCTCAGGAAGTTGTCGCGATCGGTGTCTTTTTCGATCTTTTTGATCGACTGGCCGGTATGGTCGGCAAGGATCTGATTGAGCAACTCGCGGAGCCGCAAGGCCTCGCGCGCTTGAATATCGATATCGGCCGCCTGCCCCTCGAAGCCTCCCGACAATTGATGAATCATGATGCGCGAATGCGGCAGCGAATACCGTCGGCCCTTGGCGCCCGCCGCCAGCAGAACCGCGCCCATGCTTGCGGCCTGACCCACGCAGAGGGTCGACACCGGTGGTTTCACGAATTGCATCGTGTCGTACATCGCCAAGCCCGCCGTGACCGAGCCGCCCGGCGAGTTGATATACATGTTGATCTCTTTTTCGGGATCCTCGGATTCAAGGAACAGGAGTTGCGCGGTCACCACGTTGGCGACATCGTCATTGATCTGACCGCCGACAAAAACGATCCGGTCCTTGAGCAGGCGCGAATAGATATCATAGGACCGCTCGCCCCGCCCGGTTTGCTCGACTACGAATGGTACAAGGATACTCATGAATCAACGATACTCCGCTCGGGGCCGTTCAGCCAATCGAACTTTCGACGGAGCACACGGCGAGGCGGGCCTCGCTGAAGTAACGGCGCTGCGCCCAGCGGGCGACCTCGACCAGCCCGATCATGACGGGCACCTCGATCAGCGGGCCGATGACCGCGGCGAAGGCCGCGCCGCTGTCGATCCCGAAGGTCGCTACCGCAACCGCGATCGCGAGCTCGAAGTTGTTCGACGCGGCGGTGAACGAAAGCGTCGCGGTTTGCGCATAGGTCGCCCCGACCTTCCGGCTGAGCACGAAGGAGAGGGCGAACATAATGACAAAATAGAGCAGCAGCGGGATCGCAATTCGCACCACGTCCAGTGGCATCCGGACGATCTCGGCGCCCTTGATCGAGAACATCACGACGATCGTGAAGAGCAGGAAGATCAGGGTAAGCGGGCTTATCTTCGGGACGAAGTGGCGGCGGTACCAGGTCTTGCCCTTGCTCCGCGTCAGAATTGTCCAGGTTGCGAAACCGGCAGCGAAGGGCACGCCCAAGTAGATGCCGACGCTCTGCGCGATGGCGCCAATCGTTACGTGCACCAGCGCACCGCCCAGGCCGAGCCAACGCGGTATTATCGTGACGAAAACATAAGCGTAGAGGGAAAAAAACAACACTTGAAAAAGTGAGTTGAACGCCACCAGACCCGCGCAATAATTCCCGTCACCGTCCGCCAGATCGTTCCACACGATAACCATCGCGATACATCGCGCGAGCCCGATCATGATCAACCCGACCATATACTCTGGATAGCCGCGCAGGCAGACCACGGCCAGCGCGAACATCAGGACCGGTCCGATAATCCAGTTCTGCACGAGCGAGAGGCCAAGGATCTTCCAGTCGCGAAAGACGTCGCCGAACTCGTCGTAATTCACCTTGGCCAGCGGCGGGTACATCATGAGGATGAGCCCGAGCGCAATCGGTATGGAGGTGGTGCCGATACTCACCCGGTCGAAGGCCGCCTTGACGCCGGGGCAAAGATCGCCGATCGCGACGCCGAGCGCCATCGCGAGAAAAATCCAGACCGTGAGATAGCGGTCGAGAAACGACAGCCGTCGCGCGATTGGTGCTTGTATGGCGGCGCTGGCAGGATTCGTCACGACTCGGCCTCTTTGAGCTGTACGCTAAGGGCGATCGCTCGGCTGCCCGGCAATTTACAGGAGAAGGCCGCCGCAAGCAGGACCATCAGGCCCGATCCCAGCAGACAGCCCGTGAAGCCAAAAAACTCGAAAATCACGCCTGAGAGCAGCGTGCCGACGAGTCGGCCACCAGCGTTCGCCATGTAGTAGAAGCCGACGTTGGTCGCGAGTTCGTCGCCGTCGGAATAGGCCAGGATGAGATACGAGTGCACCGACGAGTTGATAGCAAATACGACTCCAAAAAGCGCCAGACCGATCATCAGCGCCGGCTCTGGTGAGGCGCCTGACTGCAATGCCCAGGCGAGCGCGACCGGAAGCGCGACCAGGATAAATGCCCATAAGCGCGCCGTCGCTCCGGTCACCCCCTCGCGCGCGCCCAAATGGCGCAGGAGTTCGGGGACGAGCGCCTGAACGACCCCGTAGCCGATAAACCAGGCGGCCGGGAAAGCGCCGACCTCCCAGAAGGACCAACCGAGTGTTGAAGCGAGGAAGACCGGCAGCCCGACTACGAACCAGATATCGCGCGCCCCGAAGAGAAACAGCCGCGCGGCGGACAGCCAGTTCACCGCCGGACTCTTGGCGAACAGCGTCGTGAACTTAACTTTCGCCTTGGCCTTGCCGATCCCGCCCGGCAGCGCGATCACCGTACCGGCCAGGACCAGGGTCAAGGCTGCCGCCATCGCGATCAGCGATCCGACGAAGCCCAGGCCGCTCAGCAGCGCACCGCCCATGAAGAAGCCCGCGCCTTTCAGTGCATTCTTCGACCCGGTCAGGCGCGCGACCCATTTGAACAGCGTGCTTTCCTCGTCCGTCGTGACCACGGCCTTGATCGCGGTCTTGGCGCTCATTTTGGTCAGGTCTTTGGCGACGCCCGAGAGCGCCTGCGCACCCATCACGTAGCTCACCGAAAGGAGTCGACTCCATTCCGGTTGCAACAGGGCGAGCATCAGCAGGGCGAAGATCTGGAGCAGCAGGCCGCCATAGAGCGTTACCTTCACGCCTGATCGCGCGGCGATCCAGCCACCGAGCAGATTCGTGACGACGCCGCAGAATTCGTAGAGCAGGAACAGAAAGGCGATCGTGATCGCGTCATAGCCAAGGCGATTGAAGTGCAGCAGCACGAGCATCCGGAGCGCCCCGTCGGTCAGGGTGAAGCCCCAGTACGCGCCCGTCACGAGGGCGTAGTTGCGGACCGCGGACTTCATCGGACCTCTGCCCGGCGGCGTTCGGGCAGGCTGGCCGCCACCTTCGCGGTCAGTTCGACCAGACGGTTGGCGTAGCCCCATTCGTTGTCGTACCAGGCGAGAATTTTCACCTGGGTGCCATCGACTACCATCGTCGAGGGGCCGTCGACGATGGCCGATCGCGGGTCGTTGACGAAATCGATCGAGACGAGTGGGCGCTCCTCGAACCCAAGAATTTGTCCGAGTGGTCCGTTGGCCGCGGCTTTGAAGAGGCAGTTAACCTCGGTCACGGTCGTGGGTCGGGCGACCTCGAAGACACAATCGGTCAATGACGCGTTGAGCAACGGCACGCGGACCGCGATACCGTTCAGCTTGCCCTCCAGCTCGGGATAGATCAGGCCGATAGCGGTCGCGGAGCCGGTACTGGTCGGCACCAGGGAGAGCAGCGCGGAGCGGGCGCGGCGCAAATCCTTGTGCGGCAGGTCCACGATGGTCTGCGTGTTGGTGACGTCGTGCACGGTGGTAATCACGCCATGCCGGATCCCCAGCCGCTCGTGAACAACCTTGACCACTGGCGCAAGGCAATTCGTCGTGCAGGAAGCCGCGGTCAGGAGGTGATCGCGGGCCGGATCGTACAGATGGTCGTTGATTCCCATCACAATATTCAGCGCACCCTGTTTGACCGGCGCGGCGACGATTACCTTCCGCACGCCGCGGGCGAAGTAGGGCGTCAGCGTCGCGACGTCACGAAACTTGCCGGAGCTTTCGATCACGATATCGACCTGCGCCGCGTCCCACGGCGCCGCGCCGGGCGCTTCCGTGGTACTGAAGCCGAGGCGCTTGCCATCGACCGTCAACGACGCCGGATCAGAGCCGATCGGGACCCGCCAGCGCCCGTGGACACTGTCGAATTCGAGCAGGTGCGCGGCGGTTGCGGGGTCGCCTTTGACCTCGTTGATATGGACGATCGCGAACTCGCGATTATCCAGCGCTGCACGGAACGCGAGCCGTCCGATTCGCCCAAATCCGTTGACCCCGACGCGTACTGACATTATTCACCCTACCGTGCTGTAGCTCGCGGACGGACCCTTAGCCGGCAAGTTTCAGCAGGCCGATTTCCCTCACCCGGCGCTCAATCGCAAACCGTTCGAGGGTGTCCATCGGGAGGCTGGTAAAGATTTTGATGCGGTGCTCGATCTCCTGGTAAACCCGCAGGAAAAGCCCGCGCCGCGCTTCGTTCGAGCCCGTGAAGGCGAGCGAATCGCTCACCCCCCAATGCGCCTGTATCGGTTGTCCCGGCCAGGTCGGGCAGACTTCCGCCGCGGCGCGGTCACACAAGGTAAAAACAAAATCGAGCCGCGGGCTCCCGGAGTGGATAAATTCATTCCAGCTTTTGCTGCGCAACCCGTTGGTTTCATAGCGCAGCCCCATCAACACCTGACGCGCAATCGGATTGACGCTCTTCTTCGGATGGCTGCCGGCGCTGAAACCGCGGAATTTTCCCTTGCCCCAGCGGTTGATCGCGCACTCCGCCATGATACTGCGGGCCGAATTGCTGGTGCAGAGAAACAGGACATTGAGTTCGCGATCGACCATCGCTCCGAGCGGTTGGTCAGCACTGCGCAGGGGCGGCGTCTGGTCCTCGCAACAGTGCTCGGTGAGATAGCCAATGAAGTCGTTCATCACGTCGAAGTTGGCCGCATAGATGATCGACCGGCCTTCGCGCCGCGACCAGAGCAGACCCGCGTATCTGAGCTGATTCAGATGGAAGGACAGGTTGGCCGGCGCCAGCGCGAGCCGCTCACCGAGGACTCCTGCCGGGAGACCTTCCAGCCCGGCCCGCACCAGCGTGCGGAAGATATCCAACCGGGTTTCCTGGGCCAGAGCGTTCAAGGCCCCCAGCGCCGCAGCTTTCTTCATGGAATTTAGAAACTAGAGGTCCCGCGCGCCGGTGTCAAGGTTTGACTTTCGGATAGTTATACGATTATTTAAATATCGTTTCCAAACTCAATCAGACACGGAGCAGACGCTCATGTACCTGATAATCAGAAAATTACGCCTGAACGCTTCGGCACCGCTGGCATTTTTAACGGCGATCGCCTTGGCGGCACTTATTTTCATCCCGCGCGCGGCAAGCGCGGATACGCTTCTTATCACCGGGGGTGGTTCGACCTTTGCCTACCCGATGTACGCGAAGTGGTTCGAGGAGTACCGCAAGGTCGCGCCGGAAGTGCGGTTCACCTATCAGCCAACCGGCTCCGGCGCGGGAATCCATGATGTGATGCTGGGGTTGGTTGACTTCGGCGGAACCGACGGGCCCTTGAACAAAGTACAGATGCTCGACTTCAGCACCCATCGCAATTGCGAAGTCTTGCACTTCCCCATGGCTTTGGGCGCTGACGTCCCGATTTATAACTTGCCGGGTATCAGCCAGGAGCTTAATTTCACACCCGAGGCTTTGGCGCGCATCTTCCTGGGACAAATCACCAGATGGGACGATCCCGCGATCGCGGGCGCTAATCCCGGCGTGGCGCTTTCGGCGCATGAAATCACCGTGGTGCACCGTTCCGACGCCAGTGGAACGACCTATGTCTGGACGGATTACTTGTCGAAGGTGAGCCACGATTGGAAGGAGCGGATCGGTACGTCCATCGCGGTGCTCTGGCCGGCGGGCGTACCCGCCAAGGGCAACGCCGGGGTGGCTCGCGAAGTAAGTCAGACGCCGTACGCTATCGGCTACGCTGAATTGACCTATGCGGTGCAAAACAAAATTGCCTTTGCCAAAGTGAAAAACGCGGCCGGCGAGTTTGTCAACGCGGATTTCGCCAGCGTAACCGCGGCGGCGGCCGGCGCGGCGCAAAATCTGCCGGATGACTTCCGGGTCTCGATCACGAACGCGCCGGGCGCGGCGGCCTATCCGATTGCGAGCTTCACCTGGATGCTGATCCCGTCCGTGGTCGCCGATTCAGCCAAGCGCGACGCACTCATAGGATTTCTGCAGTGGAGCCTGACGAAAGGCCAGGATTACCTCGAACCCTTATCCTACGCGCGACTCCCCAGTACGCTAATCGCGCGGGAAGAGACGGCGATCAGCAAAATCGCGTCGCCACGATGAGCACGGCCGCCCGCCGTCCAGGGTATGCGATGGAAGTCAAGCGCGCCCGGCGTCTTTCGCCGCTGCGTCTTTTCGCGGCCTTCCGCGTCTATGCATTGAACGATCAGTTCAGGGAATTGCCGAGGAGTAGAACAAGATGAAGCGCTTCCACGTCCATGTTGCCGTCGCGAATCTGGCCGCCAGCGTGCGATTCTATACGGACCTGTTTGGTGCGCCACCAACGGTTGAGCGCCCGGACTACGCCAAATGGATGCTCGATGATCTGCGGGTCAATTTCGCGATCTCGTCGCGCGGCCATAAAGCGGGGATCAACCACCTTGGCTTTCAGGCCGAGGACGCGGCGGAGTTGGCGGAATTGGGAACGCGGGCGGCTGACGCCGCAGGATCGGCGGTCCTGAAGGAGACCGGTGCCGAATGTTGCTACGCGAAGAGCGACAAATATTGGGTGCTCGATCCTCAGGGGCTGCCGTGGGAACACTTCCATACTTTGGGTGAAGTGCCGATTTTCGGTGAGGATTCCACGACCGTGCAAGCCGGCGGCGAGGAAAAGTGCTGCATTCCGCTGTATCAGGCCAAGAGCTCCGCGGATGAGGCGTCATCCGGGGCGTGTTGCGTCCCCACGGGACGGAAAGAATCGTGCTGCTAACCACGACTGACGCGCCGCGGGGGAGCTCGAGCAATGCAGAACACCGACCTCGTCTATCGCCAGTACCGATCGCGGCTGCTCGCGTTTATCCAGCAGCGGGTCGGTGACCGCGAGCTGGCCGAGGATATCCTGCACGACGTGTTCGTCAAGGTTGTGGGCCGCGAAGAAGGTTTGCGGGAGCCTGCCAAGTTGACCGCGTGGTTGTATCAGGTGACCCGCAACGCGATCATCGATCGCTTTCGCGCCGATCGGCCGCACGAAGAGCTGCCCAGGGAGGTCCCGGACATCCGCGATGAGCTAACGGCCGAAGCCAGGCTGGCCGGCTTCATGCAGCCGATGATTGAGGCTCTGCCGGAAATCTATCGCGACGCGGTAACGCTCGCTGACCTCGACGGTCTGCCGTTGAAAGCGATCGCCGAACGCGAAGGAATAACGCTGTCGGCGGTCAAGTCGCGGGTTCAACGCGGCCGGCGCATGCTCGAAACCATGTTGACCGCCTGCTGCACGCTCGAATTTTCCCGGCGCGGCGAGATCCTGGATTTCCGGCCGAAGGCGGCCAGCCGCGGCCGCTGCTGCCCTTCCGTCTCACGCGAATCCAAGGGCGGCGCCGCCGCATAGCCAAGGCGGCGCCGCGCACGCAATCAGCGCAGGCGGAAGCGTTCGCCGAGAAAGACTTCGCGCACGCGATCGTTGTCGACGATTTCGCGCGACGTACCCTGCACCAGAATCTTGCCGGCATGGATCACGTAGGCCCGGTCGATGATCGAGAGGGTCTCCTGCACGTTATGATCGGACATCAGAATGCCGATCCCGCGATCCTTGAGGAAGCTGATGATGCGCTGGATCTCGACGACCGTAATCGGATCGATACCGGCGAAGGGCTCGTCGAGGCAGAGGAAATGGGGCGCGAGGACCAGCGCACGCGTAATCTCGACCCGCCGCCGCTCGCCACCGGAGAGCACCCCGGCGGGCGATTTGGCCAGCCGCGCGATATCCAGTTCGTCGAGCAGCGATTGCAACCGTGCCTGACGCTCCTCGTCGGTGAGGGGCAGGGTCTCGAGCACCGCCAGCAGGTTCTGCTCGACCGTCAACTTACGGAAGACCGACGGCTCCTGCGGTAGATAGCTGATCCCGCGGCGCGCCCGCTGATAGAGCGGCAGTCCCGTGATATCGACGTCGCCCAGCGTTATCCGTCCCTCGTCGGGCTTGAGCAAGCCGACCAGCATATAGAACGTCGTGGTCTTGCCCGCGCCGTTGGGTCCGAGCAGGCCGACGATCTCACCCTGGCCGACGCGGATTTCAACATTGTCAACCACCGAGCGGCCGCCATAACGCTTGGTGAGCGCATGGCCGACGAGCGCCGGACGGTCCGGTGTCGCTTCCGCCACGGGCGGCGATCCGTTGGAGTTGGGGTGTACGCCAGTCGCCATCTCAGCCAAAGTCGCAAATAAAAGTCGGTTCTTAGTTTTATCCGCTCGGCGCGGGAAGGGAAACCAGTCTCGCAGGATTTTCTCCCAAGAGCGGGGACGCCGGATAGGCTTGGCTTGCAGCGTCGGCGCGCGCGGGTATGCTACCCTGCATCGCGATGGCGTCGGAAGTACGAAAGATCTACCTGTGCGGTCCGATCATGGACGCCGAGCCGGCGGCCGCCAAGGATTGGCGGACGCGCGCCAAGGAACGGCTGGCCGGCCGCTTCATCCTGCTCGACCCGCTGCGCCGCAATTTTCGCGATAACGAAATCGACTCCGCCAACGAAATTGTCGAATTCGACCTGCAGGACGTGCGCGAGGCCGACCTGCTGCTTGTGAATTACTGCAAGCCCTCGCTGGGCACGGCGATGGAGGTCTTTTACGCCAGTCACGACCTCGGCAAATTCGTGATCGCCTTCAGTCCACTGAGCTTCGCCGACTGTTCACCCTGGATGGTCCGCTTCTGCACGAAGATTCTCCCCGACCTTGACGGCGCACTCGCCTATATAGATCGCCACTTCCGCTGAACCGGCGTCGGGTCACCCCAAGCGCTCACCGCGGTCAAAGTTGCCCTCCGCCGATAGCCTGCCGGTGCGTTAGCGAAGCTTTTGCACTACCGGCTGAAAGGTCATGGCGCCGAGCGATCGGGTCAGTATCGCGAGATTGGCTCGCGCCGGAGCATAATCCGGCGCGGCTTGGACTAGATGCGTCCAGACATCGTTCGCGCAGGAGAAATTGCCCATCTCGGCACAGATAATCCCATTGGTGTTGGCCGCGTCCGGATCATTCGGCGCGAGGCGCCGCGAAACTCTAATTTCCCGCAGCGCCTGGCCTAAACTTTTCCGCCGCTCATAAGCGAGCGCGAGATTGAAGTGCGTCTCCGCGTGTTCCGGCCCAAGTAACGCCGCAGTTTCCAACGCCCTGGTCGCCTCCGCTAACTGCTTCTGTTCGAGGTAAGCAAGACCCAGGTTCAAAAACAGGTCCCACTTGTGGAGGCCGAGATTCACCGCCGCAAGGTACTCACTAATTTCGTCAGCGGGGCGACCCAGCATACCGTACGCAAAACCCAGATGGTAATGCGCCAGGGCGTCGCTCGGGTGCGAGCTCAGATGCTTATGATGCAGCGTAACGGCCGAAGCGTAATCTTCCCGTCCGAGCGCGAAGTCTGCCGGACCGTCGCATACTTCTTCGTCCGCGGCGGCCGCCCTCGTCGAAACAACCACGGCGGACAGGAGAATCAGTAATACCGTCGCGCTGCGCACTTTGGTCGCGACTCGTGACATCGTTGCTCACCTTGCGTCGTCGCCGCGGAGGGGCGAAATATAGAGCGTAACGGGTAAATGCCAGTTCCCGTAATTCATTTCGGAAACCGGATAAACCGACACTCCATGCACGTTGGTGAGCGATCGCGAGTCCGCCAAGCTCGATTCCCAAAGCGCGTACCTGGTTTGCAGGAGCGACAGGAAGGAGCGTGCGGGGAGGGAAGCGGGTTCCGCCCACGCCGCCTGCTGCGCGACGTTCGCATTCAGCGTCGACCCCAAGTCCGGCAAATCGGCGATCGCGGCGTCGCTCGGTTCGGTCAGATGATTGAGGGACTGTGCCGGAGACACTCCGAGTAAACCAGACGCCTCGAAGCGGGTGAGCTCCCCCATACCGATGAGGAGCTGCGGCGCCGTCGCTGATTCCGCCCTTGCGGGAGACCACCATCCGCTCGCAGGGCTTGCGGCGTTCGACGCAGAGGTCAGGTCCTGGGCGTTGGCGATCGCCGCCACGAACGGGACAGTCAAGCACAGAGCAAGCATCGATAGGAGGCGTCGACGCATTAACGAACCACAGGTTATTACCGATCGCGCTATTATAGGTGACATTAGGTCATAGCTGGCGGAACGCTTCCCGCTCCCGGATTCTACAACCGCTTCAAATGTGTTGATCATGGCAACTCCCTCCGTGCTTGATTACATGAGCACGGTAGACTCACGGTCGCTTTTAGTCATAAGAGTTGTGTACAACTTCGATCTAATTTTGATGTAATCGATGTAACTCGACCCGCGCTTTACAAAAGCTGCCGTGCCTAGCCAGCCGCAACCTCGCTTTTTCCCACCGTTTCGCCTGGATCCGGCGAACCAGCAACTTTGGCGCGACAAGGAAGAGATAAGCCTAAGGCGCAAGACTTTCGACGTGCTACGCTTTTTGGTCGATCATCCCGGTCAGCTCGTGACCAAAGCCATGTTGCTCGATGCGGTTTGGCCAGGGGTGGTGGTTGGCGACTCCATGCCGGCGACCTGCGTCGTGGAGCTACGCAGGGCCTTGGGCGACGATGCCAGGACCCCGCGGTTTATCGAGACGGTGCATCGGCGCGGCTATCGCTTTATCGCCCGGGTGACGGCGGCGGCAGCCCGCGAGGTGGCGCCCAAGCCGTCGCAGCCGCCGAAAAGGCCTAAATCGATAATGGTCGGCCGCGAAGAGGAACTGGCTCTACTACAAGGCTGGTACGCGCAGGTTCTCGAAGGCCAACGGCTCGTGCTGTTCGTGGCCGGCGAGGCAGGCATCGGCAAGACCACCTTCGTTCAAGCGTTCCTGGATTCCGTCGCGCAGGAGGGCACGGCGCGCCTCGGGCGCGGCCAGTGCGTCGAGCAATACGGCTCGGGCGAACCGTACATGCCCGTGCTGGAGGCCTTGAGCCAACTGAGCCGCGAACACGGAGGCGAGCGGGTAATCGAGGTCCTCAACAAGTTCGCGCCGACGTGGCTCGCGCAAATGCCGGAGCTGCTGACGCGCGAAGAGCGCGTGCGCCTGCAAACCGAGACGCAGGGTGTGACCCAGCAGCGGATGTTGCGCGAGATGACACAAGCCCTCGAAGCGCTTGCGGCTGAAATGCCGTTAGTGCTGCTGCTTGAAGACCTGCACTGGAGTGATTTCTCCACCCTCGAGCTGATCTCCGCTTGCGCACGACGGAGCGGGCCGGCGCGTATGCTGATCGTCGGGACTTATCGGCCAGTTGAGATCCTCGTCAAGGACCATCCGCTGCGCACCATGAAGCAGGAGCTCGAACTCCATCGTTACTGCGAGGAGTTGCGGCTAAAGCTGCTGAGCGAACAAAATGTCGTGGACTATCTCGCCAGACGTCTTGCCGGGGATGGCTCGCGGCAGTTCGGCACGCTCGCCCCCGTGATTCACGCGCGCACCGACGGCAATCCGCTGTTCATGGCGAACATGGTCGATTATCTTCTGGTCGACGCAGGACTTCGCGCGAGCTCGCGCGAAGTGAGCGAGGCGGAGTGGGCGGAGAGGCTCGGCGTCCATCGGCTCGACGCCCTCCGTGGCATCCGCCAGATGATCGAGCGCAACCTGGAGCGGTTGAAACCGGAGGAGCAGGCGGTGCTTGAAGGCGCAAGCGTCGCCGGCGCGGAGTTCTCAGCCGCGGCGGTCGCGGCGGCGCTGGGGCGTCCGCAGGACGAGGTCGAAGCGTGCTGCATGCGCCTGTCGCGGCGCGAACAATTCGTCAGTGAACAGGGCGCCGTCGCGTGGCCCGACGGCACCGTTGCGACCGGCTTCCGCTTCAACCATGCGCTGTACCAGGAAGTCCTGTACAGTCGGCTCCCCGCCGGCCATCAACTTCAGCTCCATCGACTTATTGCGTTGCGCGAAGAGGCGGGGTATGGCGAACGCGCCAGCGAAGTCGCGACCGAACTCGCCTATCACTACAGCCGTGCCAACGACAAAAACAAAGCGATCCAGTACTTTCGGCTCGCCGGAGAGCGGGCGGTAGATCGTTGCGCGTTCACCGAAGCAGAGCAGGCATACCGGCAGGCGCTGACGCTGCTGAAGCTACTTGAGGAGTCACCGGAGCGTGACGCGCGCGAGCTGGAGCTTGCGAGCGCCCTCTTTGGGGTACTCTTCATTACCAAAGGCTACTCCGCGGGTGAGAGCGTCGAGGCGGCGGCGCGGGCGCGCACTCTGGCCGAGAAGACCGGCAACGTGGCCCAGCTCGTGCGACAGGTGTATGCAGCCTGGGCTGTCGCTTTGGCCTTTCCCGACTATCCGAGCGCGATATCGCTTGCCCACCAACTGCTCGACCTTGCCCAGCGCGAGAACAGCCACGCGAGCCTTGGGTTCGCGCATATGGCCAATCTGCAAACGCGTTACCTTTGCGGCAACCTCACCGAGGCCGAGGAGCATTTCAGAGGTCTGAACGAACATCTCGAAGACGCCGCTTTCAAGCAGTTCCCCGGCGCGTTCGTAATTGGATTGGGATTCGCAACTGTTAGCGCGTGGTCCATGGGTCGCGCCGATGCGGCCCGCGAGCGATTCGCTCGAGCCATCGCCTTTGCCTGCGAAAGCGAGAACCCTTACGACCTGGCCCTGGCGCGATTCTTCGAGAGCTGGCTATACCAGCTGCTGAAAGACCCACAGGCCTCCACGAACGCGAGCGCGCAGGCGCTAGCAATTTCTGAAGAGCATGGCTTCATATATGGCCGCTATTTGGCCCACTGCAGAATGGGCTGGGCGCGGGCACAACTCGGTCACGCAAGCGAAGGCGTCGCACTGATCCGCACAGGGTTAGCCGGCCTGGAGGACATTGGCGCGAGACAGACGCTGACTAATTTTCTCACATTACTGGCAGAGGCCCAAGCCCTCGACGGCGCTACCGCCGACGCTCTCAGCACGCTCGAGGAGGTATCGCAAACGAACCCGGGAGAAATTGCGTTTCGGCCCCATAGCATAACAGTTCGCGGGGAACTGGAGCTCAAACTCGGCCGGACCGAACTGGCCGAGGTTAGCTTTCGCGAGGCGATTGCACTCACGCAGACGATGCGCGCGACGGCATGGGAATTGCGCGCGACAATGAGTCTCGCGCGATTGCTCGATAAGCAGGGCCGTCGCGACGAGGCCCGCACGATGCTCGCTGACATCTACCACTGGTTCACCGAGGGCTTCGACACGGCCGATCTAAAAGAGGCCAGGACCCTGCTCGACGAATTGAGCACGTAGCTTTTCGTTTCACTTGCTCGAAAGCCCTTGGACGGCGTATCGTTCAAACGTGCCCATATTCAGTAAAATTCTCGCACCGACCGATTTTTCCGACGATTCGCGGCTTGCGCTCACTTATGTCGTCGAGCTCGCCCAGAAGTTCGGCGCGGAAGTAATCGTGGTCCACGTTGATCAGCCCTTGGCGCCGGTGATGATCGGCGACCTGAGCCCGGGGCTCGACATGGGCACGGTAAACCGGATCGCCGAGGAGCAGCGCCTGGCCGCCTTGAAGGAACTCGATCAGGTGACCGCGCGACTACGTGAGAGCGGCCTCAAATCGCGCAGCCTGATGCGCGTCGGCGCGCCGTTCCTCGAGATCATCAACACGGCGCAGAGCGAAGGCGCCGACCTCATCGTTATGGGCACGCACGGCCGTTCCGGCCTCGCCCATGTCCTGATGGGAAGCGTGGCCGAACGGGTCGTGAACAAGGCGCATTGTCCGGTGCTGACGATTCGCCATCCGGACCGCAAGTTCAAGCATCCGCTCGATAAATAGCGCGCCGCTATCTCCCGGTGAACTATTTCCCTGTGAACCGGGGCGCCCGCTTTTCCATAAAGGCCTTGATGCCTTCCTTGAAGTCGTCCGAGCGCAACAATTCCACCGCGCTTTGATCGTCGTCGACGAGCGCAGTCGCCAGATCGGTAAAGAGATGGCCGTAGACCAGCCGCTTGACGTGCGAGACCCCAAGCGGGCCGCACTGCGTCGCGATTTCGGTGGCGAGGGCGCGCGCCGCGGGCATCAGCTCAGCGTCCGGGACGACTTTGCTTACCAGCCCCATGCGGAACGCTTCATTCCCGTCGATTAGGCGGCCGGTGATCGCGAGGTCCATCGCGTTGGCGATGCCGACGATGCGCGGCAGCATCCACGAACTGCCGAACTCGATGCCCAGTCCGCGCCGCGTGAAGATCAGCCCCATCCGTGCTTTCTCGGCGGCGACGCGGATATCGCAATAAAGCGTATTGGCGAACCCCATCCCGACGGCGGGACCATTGATCGCCCCGATTACGGTCTTTTTGAGGGCCATCATCCACGAAAAACGGCCACGAAAGTTCGGATCGAGCTCTTCCGTGCCCGGCTGCGGCCGTCCCGCGTCCGCGAGTTGGTCGGTGCCCTGCGCCAGATTGTTGAGGCTTTGCATATCGGCGCCGGAGCAGAAAGCGCGCCCCGCGCCCGTCAGGATGATCGCGCCGATTTGCGGGTCGCGATCCGCGTCGAGCATCGCCTGGCGCGCCTCCTCTCCCATCCGCATGGTCCAGGCATTCATCCGCTCAGGCCGGTTGTAGCTCACAATCGCGACCCGATCAGACTTTTCGTAACTTATTTCCTTGAAATCCATCGCAAGCCTCCGACGCGCCGACCGCGCTGCCTCAAGCAAAGCATGCCGTGATGCACACTGCCAGCTTTCCTTGACCCGCGCGCACTGTTAGGAAACTGGCCATGCTCAGCTCTCTGCTCCTTCGCGATCAAAAACCCGCGGTTGACGTCCGCCGATGGCCGGCCATCGCGATACTCGCGGCAACACTGCTGCTCGGCGCGCCGCCGCGCGCGACGCGCGCGGCCACCGCGCCCCACGCGATGGTCGCGGCGGAGGGCGACCTCGCCGCGCACGCGGGACTCGACGTCCTCGCGCGCGGCGGCGACGCGGTCGACGCGGCGGTCGCGATTTCCCTGGTGCTCGGTGTGACCAATTCGGGCTCGTGCGGCATCGGCGGCGGCGGTTTCATGCTGATCTACCGGGCGCAGGAGCACAAAGTCTACGCCCTCGATTATCGTGAGGTCGCGCCCCAGGCGGCTTCGCCCACGATGTACGAGCGTGAGGGAAAGATCGATGAAAAACTGGCCCAAACCGGTGCATTGGCCGTCGCCGTGCCGGGTGAGTTAGCTGGCCTCGACGTCGCACTTAAACGCTTCGGTTCGATGAAGTTTGCGGCCCTCGCGGCCCCGGCGATCAAGCTTGCGCGCGAAGGCTATACGTTGAGCCCGCATATGGCGCGCGACGTCACGATCGCCCAGGAGCAACTCAAGCAGGACCCGGGATTTCGCGCCGTCTTCTTCAAGCCCGACGGCTCGCCGCTCGCCGCGGGCGATACCGTCCACCATCCGAATCTGGCGCTGTTGATGGAGGCGCTGGGTGACGCGCCGCGGGACAACTTCTATCACGGGCATATCGCCGAGCAGATCGCCGCGTACCTGAAGGCGCAGGGCGGCCTGCTGACCGCCGCGGACCTCGCGGCCTACCAGCCAGTGTGGCGCGAGCCGATCCATCTCGGCTATCGCGGCTATGAGATGTACACGATGCCGCCGCCGTCGTCGGGCGGAGTCGTGCTCGAGATGCTCGGGATGCTTGCGCCAGGCCATCTCGGCGGCCTCGGCTTCGAGTCGCCGGCCTATCTCGCCCAACTCATCGAGGTGATGCGGCAGGGCTTCGTCGACCGCGATCAGTACGCCGACCCGGCCTTCGTCAAAGTTCCGGTCGCGCAATTGCTCTCGCCCGAGCATATCGCCGAAGCGCGTCGCCTCGCGCTCCATCATCAGGAAGCGGCTCAAGTCACCGTAGCGCACGACCATGGCACGTCGAACTTCTGCGTCGTCGATCGGGCGGGCAACGTGGTTGACGTAACGTCGACGATCAACACTATCTTTGGCGCCAAAATCATGGATGCGGAAATCGGCTTGATCCTCAATGACGAGATGGATGATTTCGCGGTCGCTCCGGGTGTGCCGAATGCGTTTAAACTGATTCAGGCCGAGGCGAACGCGATCGCGCCCGGCAAACGCCCGCTTTCCAGCATGGCGCCGCTCATCGCGATGCGTGACGGGCGGCCCGCGATGGTCGTGGGCGGGTCCGGTGGCCCGACGATCATCACGGGCGTGACGCAGGTAACGCTTGAGGCGCTCGACCTCCGGATGGACGCCGCGGACGCGGTGGGCGCGCCGCGCATCCACGAGCAGGCTCAACCACCGACCGTCTTTGTCGAAAAAAGCCTGCCCACGACGGCGGCCGCATCGCTCGTCAAGATGGGCTATCTGATCAAAATCATACCGGAACTGGGCGCGGTGAGCGCCATCAGGATTGGCCCCGGCGAGCTTGACGGCGCCTTCGATCCGCGCAAGGGCGGCGCTGCCGTAGGGAACTAGCTCACGTGGTCGTGCGTCCCGACGACCCAACCGATCTCGCACGGTTACTCACGCAGCTCTTGATGGAACCAAGTATCGCCGACGAAGTGGCGACTCGTGGTCTGGAGGGCGCCCGCAGCGAATACGCCCCCGAATTTGCCGCCGATCGCTACGAGGCACTCTTCTTCAAGTTGTGCGGGTTACAATGACGATCACGGAGCATACTGAGTCAGTTCCACCCGTTTCTTATGAACGAGACTCTCCTTTCTGTCACCCTCGCGCGTGGCTGCCGCGTGAAGGGTCCCGGAATCCGGGATTCCTCGCGCGCCAGGCAACTCAGACGCGCGGGAATGACAGCGCGGGCAACCGCAATGACTTACTACTGCGGGGAGGGATGGCCTTTCGCAATTTTGCGAAATCTGTCAAAAGAAAACAGCGTGCGGCTCAAGCGAAGATACGCACAGAATCCCAAGCTCCACACACTTGAGGAGTGACGATCGGTGAAAGTTGCAAAAAAGCGCGAGCCTACTACTGACGCAATCGAGATCATTCATCGGCGGCACTATGAAGGCCATCCCCGGCGTATG
Source organism: Binataceae bacterium (SeqCode) (assembly GCA_052145175.1). GTDB lineage: Bacteria > Desulfobacterota > Binatia > Binatales > Binataceae > JAJPHI01. Next base: position 30,147 of record JBKQPD010000173.1, read on the forward strand.
GCCGAACTGGCGGAAGCCGAGGCCAACGATTCGGTTGCGCGGAAGATTTACGCGCTTCGCAAGCGCGCGGGTCTCACCCAGCAACAGCTCGCCAAACTGGTTGGAACCACCACCTCAGTGATCTGCAGACTCGAAGACGCTGATTACGAAGGCCACTCGCTGGCCATGCTCAGGCGTATCGCCGGTGCACTGAACCAACGCGTCGAGCTCCGCTTCGTCAGCGCTAAGCGGAAGCCGAAGGTGGCCTGAGTCGCTCGCGGGACGACGTGACGCGATGTAACGTCAAATGACCTCGCGGTAGAGACGAATCAGCGACTCGTGGTGGGCATGCGTTAGAAAGCCGAGACCGTGAGTCAAGCCGAGTGGATCAATTAGAGTCCTACCACCAGAGCTTGCACGTGAGTCTGGCGCAATTCGCATTTTGAATGACCCCCGACGCCCGAAGTCGACGGTCTAGGGCGTCGGCGTCGCGGTCGGCGTGCGGGTTGGCCGAGGGGTGCGAGTCGGCGTCGGTGTGCGAGTTGGCCGAGGTGTGCGCGTCGGCGTCGGCGTGCGAGTTGGCCTAGGGGTGCGGGTCGGAGTTGCGGTACGAGTCGGTCGCGGCGTTTTTGTCGGCGTCGCGGTAGCGGTGGGCGTCGGCGTTGGAGTTACCGTCGGGGTCGCGGTCGCAGTGGCAGTTGGCGTAGGCGTTGAGCTCCCCCCGGCGGATACGATTTCAAAGACTGTTCCTGCTCCGTACTCTCCGCCGCTGACAGTTGTGCCATAGAAGTTCCCGCTTGCGTCGGCCAGCAACCCTGCATAGGGCAACGCCCCGTCGGAAGTGCTGCCGAGATTCCAAATGATCGACTCACTCCATCCAGCTTCGCCGCTCGAGGGCGGCATCAGCTCGAAGATTGTACCTTTGTTGTAAATACCCCCCCAATAGGTTGTGCCATAGAGATTCCCGCTGCCATCAAGCGTCAAGGTGCTGTCCGGTCGGACGCCGTCGTTGCCGTTGCCGAAGCTCCATAGAAGTGATGGGCATCCTGCGGGTGTCACTTGGAACACCGTCCCGTCCCCGTTGTACGTCCCGTAGATCCCGCCAGTAGCAGTGGTGCCGTAGAGGTTACCGGCACTGTCCATCGTGAGGCCTCCCCAGGGATTGCCCTCAGCGATGTAACCGGAGCAGCCAATGTCTAAAAGGACGAGCAATGACTCGTACCAACTTCCGGCAGTTGTGGAGGGCGAAAGCTTAAAGACGGTGCCGTAATACCAAAGGGATGAGGAATCTATCCCGGTGGTCGTCCCATACAAATTTCCGAGGGTATCCATCAGAAGACCTGCGGACGGGTAACCACCATCACCCGCCGTCCCGTTTTCACCAAACGGCCAGACGGTTGATTCCCCCCAACTGCCGCCGCTGGTCGCGGGGGGTGTCAACTCGAAGACCACCCCATACCCGAGGCTCCCCTGATACGTTGTGCCGTAAAGATCGCCGTGCTGGTCCATGACGAGCTGACCAAGCGGGTTGCGACCCTCCGCCAGGGTAGGCGAGGCCCCAAAGCTCCACAGAATCGTCTCGGTGCCACCTGGCGTGAGCTCGAAAACTGTCCCATAGCCGCCGGCTCCACCGGCATAGGTGGTTCCGAAGAGATCACCGCTACTATCCATCAGCAGGCCGGCGTAAGGATTTTCGCCATCCGTGCCGTTGCCGAAGTTCCAGAGCACGGACTCCGTACCGCTTGGGCTCAACTCGAACACGGTACCGCCATTGTAAAGTCCTCCTTCTAACGTCGTGCCGAACAGATTTCCGCTGGAATCCGCGATGAGGCCTGCATACGGCGCGTTACCATCAGTGCCGCCACCGAAGCTCCACAGAACTTTCTCTGTAACGCAGAAGGCCTGCCCTTGCGCCGTCAAAATCGCGAAAAAAGACGCGAGTATAAGGACGATTGGATGTAGATATCGCGTGTTGACAGGTGTCACGCTCTGTCTCCTAAACTAAATATGCTTAGAAGTTATGAGACATAAATCAGACTAAACTTAGCCTTGATTGTGACTTAAAGCGAGACTTAAAATTCACTTGCGCGGGAGATTGCCCTGACAAATTGTCAGTTTTTTCGTAACTGGCACGTCCGCGATATTCCAAATCGGCGCGTCGTTGCTGAAACCCTCAATTCGCCCGCCGGCTCGCCTAAGAATCCCTCGCCATAGGCGCTAGGACTCCGCGCGACGGCTGCCGTTGGACGATTCTGCGACTGGCGCGGATTGTTCGGCGAACATCGCGCGGAACGGCGGACAAACTTCAAGCAATTGTTGAACTGTGCCGTCGCCCACCACGACACCCTCTTGCAGCACGATGATACGGTTGAAGCGGGTGATCGTGGCCAGCCGATGGCTCATCACGATCACGGTCCGCTGAGCGAGCCACGTTTCCATCTGGGCAAAGATGCCGCGTTCCGTCTCGCCGTCGAGCGCGCTGGTGGCCTCGTCCAGCACCAGTACGGCCGGATCGCGCACGACGGTCCGCGCCAGCGCGATTCGCTGCTTCTGACCGCCGGAAAGGTTGCGTCCGCCTTCGACCAGATTGCTGTCGAGCCCGGCGGGCTGCGCGCGGACGAAATCCTCGAGCCCGGCGAGCTTCACCGCGAATTCAACGCGCTCAGACGGCGCGTCGAACGAGCCGTAGGTTATCGCCTCGCGCAGGGTACCACTGAAAACAAACGATTCTTGCTCGGCGACGCAGACGACCCGCCGCAAATCGGCAAGCGCGATCGCGCGCAAGTCGATCCCGTCGAGCAGAATCGACCCCTGCTGCGGCTCGCGGAAGCGCAGGAGCAGGCTGGCGAGCGTGCTTTTCCCGCCACCGCTCGCGGCGACGAGCGCGATCGTCTCGCGTGGCCCGATCGTGAGATTAAGGCCATTCAGCACCGGATGCTCGTCGTCGTACTTGAACGCGACATCGGCAAACGTCAGCGCGCCATGGACCGGCCGGGGTATCGGCGCCCCCGCCGTATCCGCGTCAGGCGGCAGATCGATGATCGCGAAGACCCGGGCGGCCGCCGCCAGCGAGCGTTGCAAGAGGCCCTGCACCTCGCTTAGCCGCCGCAATGGCTCGATCGCTTGCGCCGCATAGAGGAAGAAGGCAAAGAACTCCGCGCTGGTCACCGTTTTGGAGAGCACCTGCCGCGTCCCGTACCAGCCGAGCCCCAGCAGCCCGGCGAAGGTGACGGCCCAGACCGCCGACATCATCGAGGCCATCGAAAATTCCGCGCGCAGCATATGCCGGCGATAGAACGAGTCCTGGCGCGCGAAGCGCTTAAGCTCGTGGCCCTCGGTCTGATAGCCCTTGATCGTCGACAAGCCCGCGAGCTGCTCGCTCAGAACAGCATTGAGCTTGCCAAGCTCCCGCTGCGCGTCTTCGTTGCGCCGCCGGATCTGCGGCCCCCACTTCGAGAGCATCACGGCCACCGCCGGACCGACGAAACTGATCACGACGGCTAGCCGCCAGTTCAGGCGCAACGCCAGCACGAGCGCACCGATCGCGATCACGCTCTCGCCGATCACGCGACGCAGAATCTCGCGCACGAACTCGCTCAGCACTCCGGCGTCGTTGAACAGCCGCGACATCAGCTCGCCTGCCTGGAAGCGGCGCGCCGTCGTCAGCTCGACTTCCAGCAGCCGCTGCTGCGCGCGATCACGCAGCCGCTCCACCAGCAATTGATTCAGGCTGCGCAGGAAGTACCGCGAGCCGAAGAGGCCGGCTACCAGTACGCTCGCGGTCACGACGCCGCGCCCGAGCAGACCCGCCATCGCGGACCGGGCGCCCGCGCCGAGCGGCCCTTGCACCCAATCCTTGACGAGCCAGGTCAGATAGAGCTGCGCCCCACCCATCACGATCAGCGTGACGGCGACCAGCGCCAGATGCCCCGGAAACTCAAGGCACTCGCGGATGAGCCTCATCAGAATCCGATCTCGCGGCGGCGCTGCCATCGCGGCGACAGTATCGACCGGGGCCGGCTCGCCATGGATCAACACCCCGATCGAGCGGAAGATCCGCTGCCAATGTCCGACCGTATCCCAGAAGAGCCGCCGGGAGGCCTTGCGCGAGTCGGCGTCGACCGCACTGCGCGCGCCAAGCCGCACCACCTGCCGCGTCTTGCGCGCCGACTGCTCGCGGAGATCCGCCATCCAGCGGCGGAGCGTCCACACTTCGACCATGACATGGTTCATCTGCCGCTGCTTGCAGGCGGTGAAGCGCTTGTGGCCGTCGGTGAGAATGAAGCGCCGCCCCAAGCGAATCACGGCCAGCGGCGGAAAGGCCGCCCCGGCGGCCATCGCGTCGCGATATTCGGCGACCTTGTCGGGCCGATGCGTCTGATTCAGCAGATCGATAACCTGAGCGGTCGGAACGACGAGCACCGGAAACGACGCTTTACCGCGATCGAATCCGTCGGGATCGTCGCGCGGGCGCGGCGCGTCGGATACGGCCGGGGCAACCGAGCGATCGCTCACGCGACAGCATCCCGGCCCGCTTGCGACGCCCCTTTTTCCTCGCCCAGCAGGAAGAGCGACAACGCCAACGCGGCCCACAGCAGATCGGGAATCCATGCCGCCGGCCACGCCCCAAGCACCCCGGCCTTGCCGAGCGAGACGGTGAAGCCCAGCAGCAGCCAGTAGCCCACTCCGGCGCCGACGGCGAGACCGATCTTTTTGCCCAGCCCGGAGCGGCGCGGGGTCGGTTCGAGACTGCCGGCCAACCCCAGCATCGCCATCACGAGACAGGAGGCGGGCAGCGCAAACTTGAGCGCCCGCAGGACGCGCAGTTCCGCGGGCACGACGCTATACCGCCCCAGTGCGTCGATAAACTGGTTCAGCTCGCGCAGACTGAGTTCTTCGGGTTTGTACGCGACGACGGCGTTGAAATCGGTGGGCGAAGCGCCCAGTACTCCGTCGGGATGGACCGGCGTAATCGAGCCGTCCGGTTTGAAGGCCAGCTCCTGAATCCCGTTTAACACCCAGGCATGACCGTCCCACCAGGCGTGATCGACCTGCGTAATCGCGTCCAGTTGTGGATACGCCCCCAGGCGGAAGATCGTGACCTCGCGCAGCTCGGCGTGCCGCCGGTCGTAACTCTCGGCCATCAGAAAACCGCCGCGCGTACGCAACCAGACCCGCCGGCTATCGCGCTGCTCCGCGGGATCATGGCGCAAACTATTCGCCAGCATAAGCTCGGCGCGAGCATTGGTGATCGGCACGATCCCTTCGGCCAGCGCAGAATTGCCCAGGCTCAACGCGATCCCCAGCGCGAAAACCGGCAAGCTCATCTGCGCCCGGCTGATCCCGACCGCCTGGATCGCGATCACCTCTTCCGCCCGATGGAGCATCGCGAACGCGAACATCACGCCCCCCAGAATCGCCACCGGCATCAACTGGGAGACCATAAAGGGGACGCGCAGGGCGAGATAGCCGAAGCCGTCGATCGCGACTCCCGAACGAAACCATCCGGCGAAACGGTCGGCGCCCTCGCCCAGCACGTCGACCAGCGTAAAGATCGCCAGCGCGACCATCACCGGGCCGGCCAGCCGCCGCGTCAGGTACCAGAACACGGTGGGCGAGGCGATTAACTTCGTCAACTTCATGTCGTCAATTGCTGGAACGTCGCGGCGACGCGATCGCGTATCCAGGCCGTGACCACTTCGCCCGGATTGACCAGGTCCAGCGCGTTCAGCCGCAGCAGCACCAGCGCGGCCACGCCAAAGAGAAGATTGGGAAAGCCGACCGCGAGCAAAGCCGCGACACTGCCTGCCTGCGCCAGAGCCTCGCCCGAACGAAACATCACGTAGTAGACAAAAAACAGCGCTATCGCGAAGATCAGCCGCTCGTAGCGTCCCCCGCGCACCCTAGTCAGCCCGAGCAGCATGCCGAGCAGCGCGAACGGCAGGATCGAAACGGCCGTCATCCAGCGCCGCGCGAGTTCGGTCTCCGCCCAGACATTGCGATGGTTGGGGCTGAGGGTGCTGGTCGCGCGCAGCTCCGACGAACTCATCTCGGTGACCTTTTGCGGTCCCGCGAAGAGGCTGTCCAACCCGATCGCCACATCATAGGTATCGAAGCGGGCGAGATGGCGGTTGGGGTCGTCGCGCGTCGTGCCAAAAATCCAGCCGTCGTACATCTTTAACGTCAGGTTCGCATCGTTGGGCCCGGATTGCAGCACCGCGCTTTTGGCCACGATAATGGCCGGCGCGGCGTCGTCGCGCTGATCGGAAACCATCACGTTGATCAGTCGCGAGCCGGGCTGCTGAAGCCGTTCATAATAGAGCGTGATCCCCGGGAAATGGTGATCGAAGACCCGCTCCGAAAACATCCAGGTCGCGCTGCTGCGGGTGAGCTGCATGATCATCCCGCGCATCCGCGCGTTGGCCTGCGGCGACCATCGCAGGGTCAGGGCCAAAGCGAGAGGCAGCAGCACGGCGGCGAACAGGACGACCGGCAGCGCCAGACGGTAGAGACTGACCCCGCAGGCCCGCGCCGCGATCAGCTCCTGATCCCCCGACATGCGCCCGATCCCCAGCAGCACGCCGAGTAACACCGCGACGGGCAGCGTTTGCTCCATCACGCTCGGCAAAAGACAACCGATCAGGCCCGCGACCTGACCCAGGCTCGCACCGTGATTTACCACGAGGTCGGCCAGCTTGATAAGATTGACCACCACCAGGGCAAGCGTGATTACGACCAGACTGATAAAGACCGGGACGAACGTTTCGCGCAAAATATAGAGGTCGAGAGTCTTGAGCTTCAGCATCCTACTACCGCGCGCCGCGTCGCATTTTACCTTACCCGTCCGCGAGCGGATTGGCGACCAGCCTGAATGATAGCGCTGCGGGGAAATGAACGGCTGCTCATCGTCAAGATGTCGTCGATCGGTGACGTCGTTCATGCGCTGCCGGCGGCCAGCGCGCTCCGCCGGACCTATCCCGAGTTACGTATCTCCTGGCTGATCGAGGAGGAGCTTGCCGCGCTCGTCGACGGCCATCCGGGTGTCGACCGCGTCGTGACGATTCCGAGCGTGACTCGCGGACGAATGTCGGCTCGGCTGGCCGCGTTGCGTGAAGCGGTCCGACTCGTGCGCGCGGAGCCGTACGACGTCGCCCTCGAACTGCAGGGCCTGATGGTGAGTTCGCTGATTGCGGTACTCGCCGGCGCGCGCGTCCGGGTCGGACGCGCACGGCGGCGCGAAGGCGCGCATCTCCTGACCCGGCGTGTCCCGCGGCTCGAGGGGGCCCACGCGGTCGAGGAAAGCCTCGCGTGCGCCCGCTTTCTGGGCGCGACCCCCGGCCCCGTCCGCTTCGCTCTCCCGGTGGCGCCGGCCGCCGTCACGACGGTCGCGAGCAAGCTACTCGCGCTACGGATCCCACCCGACACCCCGCTGATAGTGCTCAATCCGTCGGCCTCGGCCGCCTGGAAACTTTGGCCCGCCGCGCACTGGACGGTTGCCGCGAGGGAACTCGCGCACGAGGCGAGCGTTATCCTGGTTGGCTCGCGCCACGAGCGCTCGCGGCACGGACAAATCGTACGCCAGGCCGGCGGCGGCGTTTACGATCTGACGGGCGAGACCTCGCTCGCCGAATTAATCGCCATCCTCGACCGCTGTACGCTGCATATTGCCGGCGACACCGGCTCGTGCCATATCGCAGCGGCGCTGGGTCGCCCCGTGGTAGGCATTTTTGGACCCTCGGATCCGCAACGCCTGGGACCTTACGGGCAGGGCGAGTTCCTGTTGTCCGGCGCGGATCTATGCGGCCGATTGTGTCCGCACTGGTGCTCGAACGCGCAACGTTGTCTGCGCTCGATCACACCGGATCGCGTCGTTGCCCAGGCCCGGCGCGCGATGGCTGCGGCACGCGATCAACGAAGCGCCGCGACCGGGCGGACGCAGGCGTCGTGAAAGCGGCGACGGCGGTCGCCCCAATGGCCTCGCCTCTGCTCCGCGACGCTTTGGGCAGCAGCTCGATCACGGATTTGGCGGCCCGCTTGATCGCGCCATTGGGGCCGAGGAGAACGGGAAGTTCCGCCAGCCGCCGGCTGATATAACTGCGGCGCGCTTCATCGCCGAGCAAAGCCGTCAACTCATCGGCTAACCGCTGCGGGTCGAGCCGAGTGCCAAAGAATTCGGGCTGCACCATCTCGTCGAGCAGCAGATTGGGCATGCCGATGAATTTAACATGCATAAACCTGCGTGCGACCGCGTAATGTAATCTTGAGCATCGATAAATGATAGTTGCGGGAATTCCCAGCAGCGCGGCTTCGATCGTGGCGGTGCCTGAGCATTGCAGGACGGCGCGCGCCCGACTGAGGATTGCGTACGAACGCGGGACGTAGATCGACAGGTTGCGCAAGCCGCTCGCGCCGAATTGGCGTTCGACCTGCTCGCGCAACGTCTCGCTGGCCAGCGGGACGGCAAATTGCAGGTCAGGGTTCTTCGCCTGCAGAACCCGCGCGACCTCGGCCATCAACGGCGAATGATAGCTGACCTCCTGCGGCCGGCTCCCCGGCATCAGGACGACCAATGGCCGCTCCGGATCGAGCTTGATCGCGCGCATCGCGGCGGCCGGATCCTCGCCCACCCGCACGACGTCGCGCAGTGGATGACCGGTCCAGACCACATCCGCGCCCGCGTCCTGATAGAGGTCCGCTTCCTGCTTGAAGGCGCACAGCATGCGCATCGAGAGCCCCACGATGAAGCGCATCCGCCAGCGCCCCCAAAACCACACCTGGGGCGGAAAGAAAAACGCCGTCGGCACCGCCCGCTTGCGCAGCCGCCGCGCCAGGAGCAGGTTCAACGTCTCGTTGTCGATCAGCACGGCGACGTCGGGCTGACGGGCGTCCATTACGCGACAGAGCTCGCGCCAGACGCGGACCAGCGCCCGCGCCGTCTTGAACGAACCTGGTGGCCCGACCATCGAGGCCTCGCCGGTTTCGACCAGCACCTCGACCCCGGCCTCGCGGAGCGCAGGCCCGCCCGCCGCGATCAACTTCGCGTCGGGCCGCAGGTCCCTGATAGCGGCGGCGAGTCGCGCGCCGCTTTGGTCGCCGGAGACATCGGCCGCGACCAGGCAAATCGTAGGCTGCTTCAAGGTTTTCGGATTCATGCCGCGATCAATGAAAGCCAAGGCGCGAGCGCTTCGACGTAACGACCGGCAATCGCCTCGGCGTCAGGCACGGCGGCGCTCTGCCGCGTCAGCATCTCGCGCCGGCCGGTGTCGTCACCCAGCCATCGCGCGAGCAGCTGCGCGAGTTCGCGCGCGGCGCCCACCTGCGCCTCGGGCGTCGCCCGCGTCAGCACCCGCGATTCCTCGGCGAAGTGCTCAAAATGAGGACCGAAGATGACTGGCGCGCCCGCCAGGATCGGCTCGAAAGGGTTGTGCCCGCCATGATTTTCGAAACCTCCAGCGACAATGGCACAAGTAGCTATCGAATAGAATCCTTTGAGCTCGCCGATCGAATCAACAATCAACAGCTGCCAATCGCCCGCGAGCGCTTCGGAACGGCGCCGCGTGGTCCAGCCCAGCCGGCGCGCCCGCTCAAGGAGCGGTTCGACCGCCGTGAGCTGGCGGGGCGCGACGATTATCCTGAGGTCGGGAATCGCAAGTTTGCGCAGCGCCGCGAATACTTCATCGGCCTCATCCAGATGGAGACTGCCGACCACGATAATCGGCGGCTCGTCACGGATTCCCAGCCCCGCCGCGACACCTTGCGGGCGGGCGGAGGCCAACTTCAGATATTTCAGGTTGCCGCCAGCCAAACACGTCGCGTCAGGCGCCCCAATCTGCCGAAAGCGATGCCGTTCGGACTCGTCCTGGGTGATTATGCGCGTGATTCTTCGCAGCGTTGGCGCAAAAAACCAGCGGATCGCGCGGTACCGATTGACGTCGCGCGGATAAATCCGCGCGCTGACACAAAAAACCGGAATCCGGCGAACGTACGCCTCGTACACCAGCCGCGGCCATAATTCAGTTTCGAGCAGAAAGATCATCCGCGGACGCCAACGCGCAAAGGCACGACTCAAGGTGGCACCGACATCCCATGGCGCCAGAGTGGCGACCGGGGTGCGTGCCGCAGTGCGCTCGATATACTCGACCCCCGCGCGATTGGTCGCGGTGTAGATGCTGCGGAAAACACCGCCGCGCTGATGAAGCATGTCGTCCAGCGCGACCGCCGCCGCCATCTCGCCCGCCGACGCGCCGTGAAACCAGATAGTCGGCCCGGCGGTCGCCGGCACGAAGCCGCGGCGCGATTGGAGTTCCGCACGCGACGCTCCCGCGAAGCGCTCCCAGTTCTGGGCGCCGCCGAAGGCGATCGGCGCCAGGAGCCCGTATGCGCGCTCGAGCGGCGTCAGGCGAATATCGTCGATGGTGGTTTGAGGTTCAGGCTCCTTCATGGCTGAGGCGTCTTCCAAGAGCTCGCTATAGTCTTCGCAGGTACAGTTTGCCGACCGGCTGACCGCTTGTCGACCGGCTGTTAGCGATTGTTGCGCGCCGTCCAGCCCTGGTCTGTCACCCCTCGCGGGGAATTTGCCCTAAGACGTAACGTGACGCCGTTTTGTTTACGTCTTCAGACGTCCCGCCGCCGCCCTCGACCCACGACTTCCCGCCAAAAGCGCGCAAAGCTGCCCGGCGACGATCGCGGCGATTATCCCGAGCCCGCCGCCGGCCAGTACGTCGCTCAAGTAATGCGCGCCCTCCAGGAGCCGCTCCGCCCCGACTAGCGTGGCGAGCACGAAGAACCATGCGCCGTAGCGTGGTAGCAGGACGCTGAGCGCGACCGCGGTCGCAAAGGCCAGGCAGGTATGCCCCGAGGGAAAGGACTGATCATGTTGCGCGGCGAACAAGCCGATCAGCCCGTCGTGAAAGAAGTGCGGCCGAAACGGATGAGAATTATAAACGCCATTGGCGATCGGGCGGCCGCGGCCGACGCTCCACTTCGCGACGGTGGTGAAGAGACCCGCCATCGCGGCCGTCACCCCGAGCAGGATGGCCGGCGCCGTGGACGGGCGGCGCGCCCACCAGACCAACGGCACCAGCAACAGGATACCCCAGACGGCTCCCGGAGCTTTCATCGCGCGAAACAGCAAGGAATACTTGACCGTTTGGTAGATGCCTGACGAATATACGCGAGCCGCCAGCGGCGTATCGAGGTAACTGGCGACCGCGATCGCGCCGAGCCACAGCGCGACCCACAACGCGGGCCTGCGCCATGCGCGGCGTGGCGACGGCATCGCGGTTGCGCTCGTCACCATGGCTGACGCGGCGTCATTTATCATCGGAGGCCTTTTGCATCCCGTCGAACGGCGCAACCCCGAGAAAAACCCCCAGGACGCGATCGACTATCGGTCACCCACGAGCCTGGCGGCAAGAATCGCGTATGCATGGTTGCCCTTGCGGCAGGATATCGTTCTTTCCAACCTGCAACTAGCCTTCGCGGGGAGCCTGACCGAAGCCGAAATCCAGGAGTTGGCGCGCGCCTTTTACGCTCATTTCCTCCGTTCGTTCCGGGAATTCTTCACGTTGGCGCTGACCCCGGCGGCGACGCGCGCAAAACTGGTCCGCATCGAGCGCCCGGAGATCTTCTTCAAGGCGCTGGAAGCGCGCCGCGGGCTGCTCTTGTTGGGCGGACACACCGGCAGTTGGAGCGTGACCCTGCCGGCCGCGATCCTGCAGTATCCCGATCTGCGCAACCGCATCAGTATCCTGCTCCGGCCTTTTCGGCCGGCCTGGCTGCAGCGAATCTTCTGGGAGAGCTTCCAGCGGGCTGGCATCAATGTCCTCGCCAAGCGGGGTTCCATGACCACTATCTTACAACGGCTCGCCGCGAATCAGGTGGTAGGCTTCGTGATGGACCAACATGCGGCGCCCAAGGAGGGGGTGCGGGTGAATTTCTTTGGCCGGCCGGCCTGGACGTTCCGCAGCCTGGCGGTGGTCGCGCGCCGGTCAGGCGCCGCGGTCGTACCCGTTGCGATCTGGCGTGAGCGCGACGGGCGCCACGTCTTCCGGCTGCAGGAACCACTGCCGCCAATCGTCTCCGCCAATTACGACGACGACATCAGGGCCAACACGCAGATGTACAACGACGCCCTCGAGCGGATCATCCGGCTGCATCCCGAGCAATGGATCTGGAATCATCGGCGCTGGAAGGACGGGTAGCGATTTCTGCCGTCGCGCTACCGATATTTGTCCCGACAATGCCGCATTAGGGGATGTTACGGTTCTTGACTAACAGCGCTGGCCTGCTATTCTGGCTCGGACAGGCCGGTGCTCTCGTGTTGTTAATTAGCCTCGTTGCCCGTTCTATCCGGGGACATTCTTCCTTTGTTCAGACCATCCCCACGACAGACCAGTCGAAATTTAGTAAAGCGTTCGATGTTAAAGGCATCGCGGTAACGAATTTCTCCGTAGGCGAAAATGGCAATCGCTCCAAGTTGGAGATGGCCTTCGATGCAAGGAATTGTGGCGACAACGGGAACTTCGTTTGTCGAAACTCTGCCCGGCGCCATTATTTCTCTGCTCATAGGGAAGTCGTCTGGTGGTGGCGGCAGGATGATCTTCAAAGGAAACTCTTCCACCCATGTGTTCAACCAGAAAGTCACGTTGTAAGCAGGTGTCTGACCGAAATTTCTAATGGTTATTCGGGCTTTACGACTAGCCATATTATCGTAGTTAAGGATTTCCCCAGAGCTTACATGTACGTAAGCTCGCAGTTCCATCTCAGCCAATTCTCGATTTTGCCTATTAGACGCGCTAGCAGCGTTGACGGCTTTTCGGCTTTGCACAAGCGTATATATGGCCAATCGGGCCTGTTTCCGAGTTGCATTCAACAGGCCAAGGGAGATGACGGTGTATATAAGAGTGACACCGAGAATGCCCCAGTCCGTAATCGTGGGGCGGTAATACCATTCCTGTGTGGGCTTTTCCTTTTCTATGGTGGGGCTTGGCTGAATTATCTGAACTGGAGCTGGTTGGACAATGATCGTAAACGGCGATGGGGGCAGATTGGCCTTGTGGCTAGTGCTGCGATCATGGGGACGGGACTGGTTCTGATGTTTTTCGTCGCTTCGACATACACTGCCGGTGGTTGAAAATAAGGCTAATGCGATTAGGACCGATAGATAAGCGTGCTTCACTTGGCGGCTTCCGCCTTGGCCTTTTCGGCCTTGCGGCGTCGGGCGAAGCGCTGCTTTTGGCTCCTATAATGCGGATTAGCCTTCAATTCATAGTCCTTACAGGTGTAGCAGTAGAAGTGGATGATTTTCTTTTTGGCTTCGCCGATTTTAGACATGCACCTTCACCAGTTCGTCATCGATGGAACGAAGCGTTTGAGTTCAGGATCGTAGTCCTGCCTTTCCTTGTAGGGGTAATTACGGCCGCCAAGACCGGTATACGATCCGTCGATAATGGCATTGAACCGATTCCCTTCGATTTCTCCGGCCGCATACCTCTCTGGCGTCATCCGAAGCAGAAATGTATAGGGAATCTCGTTCTTTGGCGGAACAGCGATATCCTGAATATTCTTCCGATCGTTGGATCCGCCAAAAGACAACCACAGCCTTACTCGATTTGCCGCAACCGTTCCGTGGTTTGCGACAATTATGTGCATTTTCAAGCCGCCATCAGTCTCGGAATATTCGCAATTTTCAATAACGACCGACAGCAGAGGCGCGTTCGATTCGAGGAACATTGCCTTCGTTTGGCGCCAGAGAAGAAAATAAACGACGAAATTTCCGACGGTCGCTCCGGCAATTACCCAGTTGCTCCACGCGTTAGACATGGCGTCTCGACCTTGGGAAAAGCATTAGTTGATCGGGCTTTCTGGTCGCGTGATGCAGAAGCATCCGCCAGTTCGGACGCTTCAGCATCCTGCTATGGCACTCCCGAAAATGTCAGGGTTCTTGCGGTTATTGTGGCGGAACTGAAACTCGTTCAGGTAGAGCGGAAGATGCTTTTTGCTGACGTTGTGGTACGTCCCGATGACGCCCCGCTTGAACAGCGCCCAGAAGCTTTCGATGTTGTTGGTATGGACATTCCCGCGAACGTACTCGTTCTCGGAGTTCTTCACGGTGTCGTGCGAGAATCCGAAAGCGGGCAAGTAGCGGTAACCCTGATGCTCGTCGGTCGCGACGAGGGTTACCTTGTCGCTCACGGCCTTGCGGACGAAACGATTAAGAGTCTTGGCGTCTGCGCTCTCGATAACTTTGCAGACCACATTACCCTTGCGCGCGACGGCTCCAATGACCGTGATCTTCCCGCTCATCCCAGTAATATGCTGCTTCTTGTCCCAGTGGCGGTTCTTGTCCTTGCCGCCGATGGCGGTTTCGTCCACTTCGACGATGCCCATAAGCTGCTTGAAATTGTCATCCTGCATACCCGCGCGGAGCCGATGGCCGACGTACCAAGCGGTATGCAGGGACGAAGTCTCGCCGAAGAACATTCGCCGAATCTGGCGCGACGAAACAACCTTTTTGCTCTGAAGAATCGTGTAAAGGACGCTGAACCACGTGATCAGCGGAACGTTGGTGTTCTCGAAGACCGTCCCGACCAAGACCGAAAATCGATAGGGCGCGCGCTTCGACGATCCGCAGTTCATGCACTGCCAGTGGAAGGGCCGCGTCGGTCCGCACTCGTAAACCTTCGTGTTGTTGCAGCGGGGGCAGTGCGGACCATCAGGCCAACGGCGCATCGTCAGATAAGTCCGGCAAGCCGTTTCGTCAGGGAAGGTCCGCATAAATTCTTGAAAGGTCATCATACAAAACCAGTGTAGCGCGGAGTCACATGCTAGTCAAGAACCGTAACATCCCCACACTCTAAGCGATGGGCGTATTTGAGCCGGCTCTAGCTCAAGACTGTTTCCAGGAAGAGCCGCGATCAATCTCCACGCGATCGGAGGGGGCGGTCGAGATCGCCGGCGGGGTCGCTGGTCAAGGGATGAAACAACGGGGTCGAAGATGGTGCGAGCGAGTAGTTCGCGCTCATGAGGTCCCAAGCCAGGTACTTGAAGGACTTCTCCGGGATGAATGAGATTCGCGTTAGCCAGTTGAGGGCTCGCCTTGAGCGGTATTCGGATGACGACGGGCTCGTCGGAGCCAAGGTTAGCCCGCGCAACGCTGTTTAGCGTGTCGCCCTCGTGAATCACGACCGTTCGCACGCCGTCTGGATCCGGGTCCGCGTCTGCTGCGCGGTGAGCGCCGGCCGGCGGCTGAGTGTTAGCGGAGTCCTGCGGCGAAGATTCACCGGAGGGCGCGTTCACGATGTGTGCCTGAAGCGGCCCGGCGAGAGCCGCGCCCGCTGGCGAGTCGGTCGGATCATCCGGTTGGATGAGATAATTGCTTTCGTCATCGGCGGTAGGGTTAGCCATCGCCCGCGCTTGATCGGGATGGCCGCGTATCCGAACCCGGATGATGGGGGCGGTCAGACGGCATCGCGGGGCCTGCCGCTGACCGATCCGGGCGCCTATCAGTCGCGATGACCACGATGGCAGGCTACTTGCGTGTTGGAAGAGAAAGGCCCCGCGCTTCGGCCCTGAACTCCTCGCGGGTTGCCCGATCAATGCTCCGGAATCGGACAAGGCGGACGGCGTGGACACGGTAGAGCGACCCAAATCAGATCCCGTTGATGAAAGCTTGGACACCTCGGCGGGCGCCAATCAACATCGTCGCAGGATTTTGCTGGCTGACGATTCGCTCGACAATCTCTTCCTGTTCGGGACCTACTTGAAGCGCTTGGCGGTTGAAGTCGACGAAGCGCGTAACGGCAGCGTCGCGCTCAGCAAGTTCCTTGCGGGCGACTACGACCTCATCCTGATGGACGTCCATATGCCGGTGATGGATGGCCTTACCGCAATCCGGGAAATGCGCGAGGCTGAAGCGCGCAAGAAGATCAGACCGACGCCGATTGTGGCGCTGACCGCGTCGGTCTTTGGCGAGGAAATCGACACGTGTATCGCGGCGGGCGCGGATATGTACGTCGCCAAACCGATCAAAAGAGCCGCCTTGCTGGAGGTCGTCACGCGCCTGCTCAAGCGCGACTCAGTGATCACGCCCCCGCGCTGACCGAAGCTTCACCTGCGGTCGAAAACCGTCTACAAGTGATCAGCTTGGCGCCGTCAATCCGGCGCGCCGTCGCAGCGGAAAAGCGTGGAACGCGCGTCCGCTTGACGACGGCACCTGCGTCAGCGCGCCCGTAGCTCAACTGGACAGAGCATCAGACTTCGGATCTGAGGGTTGGGGGTTCGAATCCCTCCGGGCGCGCCAATAAAATCAAGCACTTAGAGCCTCATCCTAGAGCTCCTAAAGTCGCTATGTAGACGCTGTGTAGACGCGCGAAACCCTTGTCTTTGAAGACAATGATGGAACCGAGGCTCTCGCGCACGACGCACAAAGTGAGGGACTAGGCGCCACTACGCGAGGTCGGAACGATAGTTTTCGATCAAGACGAGAGGTCTGAAGCCTATCGAGCTAACCGAAAATCTTGCAGTTGCCCGATCGCAAGGCCGCAAATTTAAACTGAAGCCATAGCAACGTAGCAGCTTTCGCCTGCGCCACCCGGAGCGAGCCCGCAAATATATGTAGTTGACTGGTTGCCGAAGAAATGAGCCTGCGCGAGCTCCGCAAAGCACGCAAGCTCACCCAAATGCGCATGGCCAAGGCTCTCCGGATCACTCAGGATAGCGTTTCACGCCTCGAAAAGCGCAGCAAACTCTTGCTGTCGACGCTCCGTAAGGCGGTCGAAGCGATGGGCGGCAATTTGTCGCTGGTGGCTGAATTTCCTGATCGCTCCCCCGTTGTGTTTTCTGGTCTGGCTGAGGATGATTGTCTCAAGTAAGCCGAACTAATCGCAGTGGAGGCTTTGTCGAGGGAATCAACTTAAGCCAACCGGCGCATAGGCGACGAACACTATTACGCCCAGGAACTCTTCGAGCAGGAGGAATTGACCGGCTACCTCAAGAACATGCTGGACGCGACCAAGTCAGTCCACGAGCAGGTCGTTTACGATTCGTCCGGTATCGCACGCACTTTTGCGGAGTAACTGGAGAAGAATGAAGCCGTGAAGGTGTACGCTAAGCTCCCCGGCTGGTTCAAAGTCCCAACGCCGTTGGGTATCTACAATCCAGACTGGGCGGCATTGATAGAGCAGGATGGCGCCGAGCACCTCTACTTTGTGGTCGAGACCAAAAGCAACCTCTTCGAAGATGACCCGCGCGATAAGGAAAGCGCCAAGATCGAATGCGGTAAGGCTCATTTCAAGGCGTTGGCGGTGGGGGACAGTTCCGCACACTTCGTTGTCGCGACTAAGTTCGACGATCTAATAAAGAGCGCTAAATCATGACGGCTGCGCACACCTCCATTGGCGCTCCCGAGCCCCTAGGGAAGCTCTGCACAGGTGGGGTTGGCGGTGCTTTGGCGTGAAGGGAGCATACGCATCGGGTTCAATGCAGGGCGATTGCGCGTTGGCCGGCGCCGCGTTGGTCAGCGGCGTGGTGGCGGGCTGCCCGGAGGGCGCTCACAGGGCGCACCGCGCGTCAGGCGGCAGCAGTTGATAACGGACTTGGTAGAGATTAGCCAAGGCAAACATGGTCTGGGCACGGGCCAGATTCTTGGCCAGCCCGCGATATCTGGTTTTGACGAAGCCCCACAGGTGCTTGACTACGCGGAAGGCGTGCTCGCCCCGCGCCCGGGTGCGCGAGCGCGCCCGGTTGATCAGCTTCTGGCGCTGGCTCAGCGGCGCCCTGGCGGTGGGCCGGCGATTCATACGGTAGTGCACGCCGCGCGCTTCATACGCCCGCCGGTCGGCTTCCTTCCAATAGGCCTGATCACCGAAGATGACCCGCTCCTGCCCGTGCAGCAGCGCGGGCAGCTGGCTGATGTCGGCGGCCGCCGCATGGGTCGCCCCCAAGGTGTGGACCAGGCCGTGCGGGTCCGCCCCAATGTGCAGCTTCATCCCGAAATACCAGTTCTTGCCCTTGCGCGTCTGCTTCATCGCGGGGTCGCGGGTCTGGGTCGCGTTCTTGGTCGAACTCGGCGCCGCGATGATGGTCGCGTCCACGTTGGTCCCGGCCTTCAGCAACAACCGCCGCTCTTCCAGCAGTTCGCGAATCTCCTCAAAAATCCTTTGGGTCAGTCCGTGCTGCTCGAGCAGATGGCGGAAGCGCAGAATCGTGCTCTCGCCCGGCACAACGTCGTCGCCCAGCTCGACCCGCGCGAACCGCCGCATCGCCTCGCTGTCGTAGATGCTGTCCTCGGCCTGCGGGTCCGACAGGTTGAACCACTGCTGCAGGAAGTAAATGCGCAGCATCTTCGCCAATCCGAGCGGTTGGCGGCCCGCCCCCGCCTGCGGATAGTGCGGCGCGATCAGCGCCTGCAGCCGCGCCCACGGAATCACCGCGTCCATCTCGGCCAAAAACCGTTCACGCCGCGTCACCTTGCCCTTCTGCGTCCACGCCAGCGAAGCGAACGTTCGTTGCGCACTCATCACCCCACCTCCGCACCCAGCCCATCGAGCAACTTTATTCTACCCAGATCGATCGGCTTGTGCAGAGCTTCCCTAGGGGGCTCGGCCATTCGGTGATGCAAAAACCCCAACGTGGGTTTTTTATATCCCCGCGAAAAAGTGCATTCCAAAATCTAACTGGCTGAAAGGCAACGCGTGCCGGTGAAAGAAAGGAAGCCGAAATCCAATACTGCGCCTGTTCCGGTATCTCCGGCACAGGCGAACAGGCGCGTCGTTTTTCTCAACCACGCGAATCCCGAGGATAACGTCTTCGTGCTCTGGTTGGGCGCCCGTCTGACAGCCGCCGGCTATCATGTCTGGTCTGATCTTCTCCAGCTCGTGGGCGGCGAGCGATTCTGGAATGACATAAACGAAGCCATCCGGCAGCACACGGCGGTCTTCCTTCCGATCCTCTCGAATGCGTCAATCGATCCGGCCAAGGAAGGCGTCCATAACGAGATCGCCATAGCCACTGCCGTCCGCCGCGAACTTCGGCTGGACAACTTCGTGGTGCCGCTCAGGCTTGAACGCGTTCCTGAAATTCCTGCTCAGCTCATCCAGCTCAACTACATCGATTTCACGGCGAACTGGGCGGACGGCCTCGCTCATGTTTTGGAGAGGCTTGAGAAATCCAACATACCGAAGCAGCCTTCGCCGGAAATGGCAGCAATGCAGGCCTGGGCGACGCGCTATGCCGGACTGTCGGGCTCTCTCGTCAATCAGTCAGAAACTCTTCAGAGCAACTGGTTTCCAATCCAGAATCTTCCCTCTCACATAAATTTTTATGCAGCGCCGGTTGCGAAGGAGCTTTGGGAGCGAACGGTTGAGTGTCTGTCCGTTCCCTGCCGCCTTTATTATCGACTCATGATCACGTTCGCGCCACTTAACGCCGTGCAGACAGCAACGGGTCCGGACGTCCCCGTCACGCTCGAATACCGAGTTCCCACCGACGACTTTCTCAACGGCGCGCTTCACGACGGGCCGGGGGTCAAGGCGTGGGATGCGCGTAATATCGTGACAGACCTCTTGCGCCGGGGTTGGGAAACCTTTGCCGAAAGCAAGGGACTCAAACGCCACACGATGGCAAACGCCGATTGCTGGTATGTCCCGCAAGGACTGCTCGAAAAAACAAAGCTAAATTCCGCGACATCAAAGGCAAGGCAAAATGGCGTGCGATGGTCGGCGTGAGAGGCAAGAGACGTATTCGCTGGCACTACGGGATCAGCGTGCGTCCCACGTTGACCGAACCGCTCCGGCTTGTGGCTCGGTCTCATGCCGTCTTTAGTGAAGACAGCACATCGCTTGTCACTGACGGAAAGCGCGCGCTGCGACTTCGAAAATGGCTTTGCAAAGCGTGGTGGAATGATGATTTCCGTGATCGTCTTCTTGGGCTCATGGCCGTCCTCAGCGATAATCAATCGGCCTTCCATCTTCCCTTGGGCGGCGCTGCCGTCGCTGCGGTGGACGCGTCGCCCTTGGCGTTTACTGCTCCACTGACATACGTGCAGCACGACCCGGAACAGCCGGCGGAGACGGACGATACGACTGATCCCGACGATGAAATCATCCGTCCCGGGGACGCCGCCGAGATTGACCCCGGTGACGACGACGATCTCGACGACGATGAAGATTCCGATGAAGAGGCGGGAGCAACGTGAACGCTCCGGTCCTCATCCCTATTGGCGAACCTCGCCTAGCCTTCCGGTATGGCCAGGAACTTGAGCATCCGAAAGATGGGCTATTTCTCTTCGGGCCTCTCGATGACCGGGCGCATCCAACCCAGCTACGCTTCGGCGTAATTGGGACGGCAGCATGTGTGGCGCGGTTTAATCGCTGGAGTCAGCGTATTTGCGGTTTCATCCCGTCGCCTGAACCGGCCAAGGCCCACCTTTTCCCCTGGCCCGGCTTTGAGGCCGCTTTTAGATGCAAGTGGCCTGAAAAGCCGATCGCCAAACTGACCGTGGATGCCGACACGTTGTCGCGGACGATCCGTATCGGCGACCGCACCGAGGCCATCTTCAAAGCGGTGGAGATACTCGAGAAACCGATTCTTGAATATCGGTCGCGCGAGGAAGCCCAACCCGCGTTCTGGTTTGTCGTTATACCCGAGGAGGTATATTTGCTGGGGCGCCCGCAATCCTCCATACCGAAAGGGGAGCGTCAGCAGGGCCAGTTTCCCGCTAACACGAACTGGATTCGTCGAAGCACTCGGACCGGGCAGAACCTGTTGCTGCCCGAAGACCGCGAAGTCGCCGAAATGCAACGCTACGCCAGAAACTTTCACAATCAGCTGAAGGCCAAGCTCCTCCGCGAAAAGATTGCCGTGCAGGTGGTCCGCGATACGACGCTGACGCCGGAGGATTTCATCAAGAGCAACGGCAGGCCGCTGCGCGGCACTCAAGACCCTCCTACAGTGGCATGGAATCTCTGCACGACAGCGTTTTTCAAAGGTGAAGGTAAACCTTGGAAGCTTGCCTCGGTTCGCGAAGGTGTCTGCTATATCGGGCTGGTGTTTAAACAAGACCTGACAGGTGCCGGTCGCGCGAATGCGTGCTGCGGCGCGCAGATGTTCCTCGACTCCGGCGACGGAGTAGTCTTTCGGGGCGCGATGGGGCCTTGGTGGAGTCCGGATCGCAAGGAATATCACCTGTCGGAAGAGGCGGCCGAACAACTCGTTCGGCTTGTCGTCACGGAGTACGCCAAGCGGCATGGGGCGCCGCCACGGGAGCTGTTCATTCATGGCCGTGCTTCGTTCAACAACGCTGAATGGAAGGGGTTTTGTGCGACTGTTCCCGAAACAACGAAGCTCGTGGGCGTCCGTATCCGAACCTCATACGATCTAAAATTGTTTCGCCCGGGGACCCTACCGATCATGCGCGGCCTAGCCCACAAGGTCACGCCGACCCGCGCCTATCTGTGGAGTACAGGTTATGTGCCGCGGCTCGACACTTATCCCGGCTGGGAAACGCCTAATCCGATCCTTGTCGAAATTGTACGGGGAGAGTCCCAGATTGAGACCGTGCTTGCCGATATCCTCGGGCTAACCAAACTCAATTACAATTCGTGCGAATTCAGCGCGTCCATGCCGGTCACGTTGAGTTTTGCGGACGCCGTCGGCGAGATACTCATGGCGGCCCCTTCGGAAAGCACGCCGCCGTTACCCTTCCGCTATTACATATAGACTCGTCTGCATGAGTAATCGTCCCGCAGTTTCAGACTTTCCCGACAACGCGTCCTTCGGGCATACGATGACAGGGCAACCGTACATTCATCCCGCTTTTCCGGAGCCGGATGATCCGTCAGCAGTTATCTGGCGTTACATGGACGCGCCCAAATTCGAATGGCTTGTGAACTGCGGCAGGCTCTTCATGCCGAGCGCCGATCGGCTCGGCGATCCGCTTGAAGGGTCTACACCGCCGGGTGACCTTGTGGTGGCGGCGGGAAGCCGCGAACGCTGCGACCGAGGAAACGCGCCATATTATCGAATACAATCGGGATTTCCTTTCGCGGATGGCGAAGGTATTCCGCAACCACTACTACGTCGCTTGCTGGCATATGAACCAGCATGAAAATTATGCAATGTGGGGCTGTTACACAAAGCATCCAGAATCGGTCGCTGTCAGGACGACCTGCGCGGTGCTGCGCGAAAGCCTGCCGACTCACGTCGAGATGGGCGTCGTCCGCTACATTGATTACGCCACTGCGCGTCTGCCGAGCATGAGCATGTTCGAGTACATTATGCACAAGGATACATATTACGGCTTCGAGCGCGAGGTGCGGGCTGTCGCGACACCTCCCGCCGTTAAGGAGCTAGGACTTGACGACTTTAAGAGCCATCATTTCGAATCAGAGGCGGCGAAGGGCTTTTTTGGTGTACGCGCCGCCCGTGGATATCAAGAAACTGATCCACGGCGTCGTTTTGCATCCGCAGGCTCCTGATGCTTACGCTGCGGCAGTAAGTGACCTTTGCAGGGCAAACGGATTGCCCGCGCCGGAGCCATCGCGCCGGACTCGCAAACCTGTGTTTTGAAGCCACCCATGACCCACTCGAAGCGCGTCGAAAAATTCCGCCAACAGCTCATCAAGGAAATGCCGCGATTTCCTAACGACAAGGCGTCGCTCCAGGAACTGGAGAAAAAGAACCTTACGGACCTACTGATCGCCTATTCGAACTGGAAAATTCGCTTCGTCGCAAAGCGACCCCGAATAGTGACGCTCGCGTCGGCCGTGACAACTGATGCGCGGTGGACTCAATGGTCCAAGTCCGTAGCTGACCTGACTCAGAAGGTTCAGAATGGGGACGACCTGACGCCACCATCTCTCTCTGGAACCCCAGACCCGACGATATACGCCCGCGTCAAGCGCCCCGGGTGCCACGATCGCGGACCGTTGGTCCGATAAGGACATGCTTCTCAATGTCACGGGGTATCACCACTTCCACATCGGCCCGGCCGCGCGTTCCTTCCGATCCGATGAGTTGGTGTTTGCGCGCGTTACTCGCTCTATATTCGAGGCGATCGCCATATTCGATCACACGGTCTTTGATGCTGGCAGCCCCGAGCGCCTGCGGCTTCATATGGTTCATGGACAGGAATTGGCCAAGAATGCGCCGCCCGGAGCAGCCATTCTGGCGTCCAATGTCACCGGGAGTGGCACGCCGGTTAGCAGCACTATAGGGTCCATCCGTTACGTTGGTCTGATCAATAAAATCGATTGATTTCGATAGTGTGAAACGGCCCCTTTTGATCGGCTAAATTGGCCCCGCCCCGCTAGATCCAGCATGCTGCCGAAGAGGCGGAGGCTGGGGATGGAGCGGAGAACAAAGGTGGAGCTATTCGAGCAGATCCGGAGGGAGTATGAGTTTGGTGTTGGGACGATCCGGGCGGTGGCGCACAAGCTCGGGGTGCATCGGCGGCTGGTGCGCCAGGCGTTGACGAGCGCGGAACCGCCGGAACGCAAGCGGGTCAAGCGCGAGCGGCCGGCCGGCGCAATCACTGGGTGCCGCTACCGAAGGCGCGGGATCTCGAGGAGCTCAACGCCCAACTACTGGCCGGTTGTCACGAAGATGAGCGGCGGATGATCGCCGGCCATGACACCACCGTCGGTGCGGCGATGCTCGCCGAACGCGCGCACCTGTTGCCGCTCGCCGAGCAGGGCTTCGAGTTGGCGGAGGTCGCGTTTCCGCGAGTCGACGGACTTGGTTGCGTCCGCGTGCGGACCAATCTCTATTCGGTCCCTGCGCCGCCCGGCAAAACGGTGGAGGTGCGGCTCTATCCGAGCCACGTTGCAATCCGCGATGAAGGCCGCTTAATCGCTCGCCACGACCGCTGCTATCGTCGCGCCCCCCAGCAGGCGTTTTTCGAAGCCCACGAGCACGCGTTCCATTACTTTGGCGGAGTCTTCCGGCTGCTCCGCTACGATAACCTCAAGAGCGCGGTGAAGCGGGTTCTACGCGGCCATCGGCGCGAGGAGACCACGCGGTTCATCGCCTTCTGGCCGGAGAGCTATGATCGATTACTGGCCCGGCTTATCGAGCGCCATGGGCAGCCGAGCGGTACACGCCAGATGATTCAGTTGTTGAGCCTGATTCGAGCGCATGGTCACGAGCGGGTGCGGGCGGCGGTGGAAGAGGCGCTCGCGTTGGGCTGCGCCGATGCCGCCGCGATGCGGCATCTGGTGGAAGCCGCCGAGTTGACTCATGCGCGTGACACGATCATCGAGCTGGACGCTCTGTCACGCTTCGAACGACCGCTGCCGGTGCTGACCGAGTACGACGGGCTGCTCGGCCAGGAGGTGACGTCGTGAACGCACAGAGTGTTGCCCTCGAAGCGGCCACCATTCGGCAACAGTGCAAGGTGTTGCGGATGCCGACCATCGCGGCCCAGTGTGCCCAATTGGCCGAACAGGCAGTGCGCGAGCGACGCACCCACCTCGGCTATCTCGAAGCCCTGCTCCAGACCGAACTCGAGGAGCGCGAACAGCGGCTGATCGAACGGCGCCTGCGCGAAGCCCGTCTGCCGCGCATGAAAACGCTCGAGGAGTTCGACTTCGCGCGCAACCCCAAGGTCGCGGCCCAGCAGATCCACGAACTGGCCAAGGGCGACTATATCGCCAAAGCGGAGCCAATCATCTTTATAGGTGACAGCGGCACAGGTAAGACCCATCTGCTGACCGGCCTGGCGGTCGCCGCCTGCCGGCAGAAGCGTCGGGTGCGCTTCGCTTCCGCGGCCGGTCTAATCAACGAGATGGTCGAGGCCAAGCATCAGTTACAGCTCGGCCGCGCGCTGACCCGGTGGGCGCGTTATGACCTGATCGCGCTCGACGAAGTGGGCTACGTGCCGCTAGCCGAGGTCGGCGCCGAGTTCCTCTTCCAGGTCATCGCGGAGCGAGCCGAAAAGGCGGCCGTGAGCGTCACCACCAATCTGCCCTTCTCGGAATGGACCTCGGTGATTCCCAACGCCCGGCTCTGCA
>JBKQPD010000174.1:0-44713 GCA_052145175.1 Binataceae bacterium (SeqCode)
CATGACGCGCGTCAAGGCGCGCGTCATGCCCGGCCTGCCGGGTTGCTCAGGCCGCTACGACGATTTCACGCGCCGGGCGAGTCTGGCAGACCGATGACAGGGTTTCCACTACGCCTTCGCCGGTGACCTCCGCGCGCTTGCCGATCGCCGCTTCACGCTGAGCCTCGCGCGCGATGTCGTTCAGAGAGATTATCCCGACCAGGCGTTCCTCCTTGTCGAGGACGGGAAGTCGCCGCACCTGATTGTCGCGCATCAAGGCCTCAGCCTGGCTGATGCCGTCGCTCGCATGACAGGCGATGACGTCGCGCGCCATGGCTGTGCCAATCGGGAGAGCTGAGAGTTTCTTACCTTGCGTATACGCCGCCATCGCGATGTCGCGATCGGTTACAACTCCGACCAATCCGCCGTCGCCATTAGCGCTGATTACGGGTATACAACCGCAGTCACTTTCCCACATCAGTTCGGCAGCACGATTGAGCGTATCCATGTCCGTACAAACCCTGGTCTCCCGCGTCATCAATTGCTCGACTTTCATGACTAATCCTCCGTGAGGTTCGCTGGTTCTTGGGAGTTGAGCGCGGGACCCTGCCATACGCTCGGTTCACGCCTTTTTCTGACCGTTTTCTTTAGGGCTTTCGACCTGAATTTTCACTTCCTTCGGCGCCGCCTCCTGGGGCATCGGTGCGGTAAGTTCGAGCACCCCGTCGCGATAGGTGGCCTTCAAGTCATCCGCTTTGATTCCCGCAGGTAACGAAATTGCGCGCTCGAACGAGCCGTAACGGAGCTCCCGCCGGAAAAAGTCGGCCTTCTTCGTTTCCTGCTTCTCTTCTCTTGAACCCTTAACCGTCAGGACATCACCGACGACCTTAATCTCAATATCCTTCGGATCGATTCCCGGAAGATCGGTGCGCACGACGAACTTGCCATTTTCCACACACGACTCGATTGCGGGACGCGTCGATACGGGCTCCCGCGGCCCGAACCAGTCGCGGTCGAGGCCAAAGCGCTCGAGCAGATCGTCGAACTCGCTGCGGAACCGGTCCAGCTCTTTCGATGGTCGCCATTTTTCCAAAAATCCCATGGTCTTTTCCTCCTGTCCGTTTGCGTTAGCCGCTCCCGCTTATTGAGGCGCCGGAGCGGTTTGCTGCGTTTCCAGAATAGACTTCACCTCGTCGTCGCTGACCTGGTGGAAATCGCGATAGAATTGGCCAACCGCGAAGAAATCATCCGGCGTTTCCAGGCAGACAATTTCATCCGCTTCGCTGCGTAACGTCTCGATAGTTTCAGCGGGCGCCACCGGCACCGCGAGAATCAACCGCCTCGGCTTCCGACGCCGCGCGCCACGCAACGCCGCTCGGACGGAAGAGCCCGTGGCAATGCCGTCATCGATCAGAATCACGGTTTTGCCGGCGAGCGGAGTTTGGGGACGGCCGCCCCGGTATGCGGTTTCGCGCCGGTTGACCTCCTTCAACTGTCGCGCGATTTCGGCCTCGATGTATTGGTCGGAAACCCCGAGGTGTTCGATGATGTCCTGATTGAAAATCGCGCGCGGCTGGTCGCCGTCGACCACCGCGCCGATCCCCAGCTCCGGCTGACCCGGAGCACCAAGCTTTCGCGCCACGATCACGTCGAGCGGCGCGCTCAGGGCACGAGCGACCTCCTGGGCAACCGGCAGACCGCCGCGTGGAATGCCCAACACGACCACATCGCTCCCGGCGTACGCCATGAGGCGTTGGGCGAGAAGGCGGCCCGCCGCGGCGCGGTTTGCGTACACCTTCGGGACTGGCGTCACAGGATCGAGGGTGTCTGGAGTCTTTAGATGGAGGCTGAACCACTCAGCCGCCAGCTCAGCCACCCGTTCCAACGCTCCCGGTTCCTCAAACAGATGGGTCGCGCCCCGCACGATTTTCAGCGCCTTGACGCAGCGCAGCGCGCGATAAGCTTTCTCGTTGAGCTCGATTACACCGTAGTCATTGCCGCCGACGATCAATAGCGTCGGCGATCGGACGTCGGCGAGTTGGCGCATCGCCAGATCGGGCCGACCTCCACGCGAGACAACGGCACGAATCGTAGGGTCCTGTGCCGCCGCGACCAGCGCCGCCGCGGCGCCCGTACTGGCGCCGAAATAGCCGAGCGGATAATTTTCGCAGTCGCGACTGTTTTTCAGCCAGCGTGTCGCGTCCGCCAGCCGATGGGCCAGAAAGTCGATGTCAAAGACGTTGTCGCGATCCGCGGCCTCATCCTCGGTAAGAAGATCGAACAACAGCGTGCCGATCCCCGCGTTCCGCAGCGCCTCGGCAACGAATTGATTGCGCGGGCTCAGCCGGCTGCTGCCGCTGCCGTGCGCGAACAGCGCCACTCCGACGGCGTTCTTTGGAACCGCCAGATCGCCTTCCAGTTGGACGGCGTCCGAAGGTATCGAGACCTGTTTCGATGATTTAGTCATAGGCCACACCGATTCCGTGATGAGCATCAGGCATGCCGAACAAATTCAGGTGTAATCCTCTCGGAAAATGCGCCGCAGCGGAGGCTCAAGAGAAGACTTCCTTGTGGTAACGCGAGAAATTCGCCGGCACTGAGGCGTTTAACGAACGGATAAGACGAAATCGACACCAGACTCACAGGAGTCGACGCCTTATCTACGCCCGTCGTGTTGCGCAGTGGTGCCTTTGGGGTCACCTCAACCGTCTCCATCGGATGCAGAGGGGAGTCCATGTGCACCACTCAAGCCAGCTACGATCCGCTTGGCTCTAATGCTTTACCGGCTTGGTGAGAATGACGCTGCTCGCCTGCGGGCCCTGCTCACCCTGTTCCTCGACAAAACGGACCTCGTCACCCACTTCGAGCTTGTCGAAAGCGCGATCCAGCACGCTGTGGCAGTGAAAGTAGATCTCGCGGCCGTCGGCCGTTTCGAGAAAGCCATGGTCGAGCGCGGGTTCGAGCCGGCTGACGCGGGCGAGGGATGCAGGCTCGTGACTCTTTACGGATCCACGCTGTTCCCGCGCATAGTCTTCGAGTTGCCGGCGCGCTGCATCGAAGGCCTCGCGGACCGCCAGCGAAAGGTCCTCCGCAGCCTGGTGATCCACCACCAACTCCTTGCCGGGCAGGGTCAGGCGGATTCCGACGCTGAAGGGCCCGCCCTTCCGATGATGTTTGATCGCGGGAGCGTGCACGGTCACTTCGCATCCGCTCAGGCGCGCGTAGAAGGTCTCCAGCGCGGCGCATTTCCCGCGAATCTCGGTTTCGATCGCTTCCGTCAGGTCAAAATCACGCGAAGTTATTTTCAAGGGGCGTTGCATTGCTTCCTCCAACCGCATCATAACAGCAGGCGCCATGCCAATGGTCAAAAAGGTCGTGGAGCCATTTCACGCGCGAAGTCGCAGCTTCTCGACCGGCCGCGTATTGAGTATATCCTTTTTTTCGATCCAGCCGCGGCGCGCTTGATTCACTCCGTATTCGAGCAGATCGAAGTCCCGCGGCGAATGCGCGTCGCTGCTGATGACCAGCTTGACGCCCGCCTGTTTGGCCGCCATACAGGCGGTGTCGTTCAGATCCAGCCGGTCGGGCTGCGAGTTGACCTCCAAAGCGCATCCTTCCTCGCGCGCGACGCGGAGAATTTCGCGCAGATCAAATTGGCTCGGTTCACGATGCCCGAGCAGGCGGCCACTCGGATGGCCGATCGCGTCAACGTTGGGATTGCGTATCGCTTTCAGCAGGCGGCGCGTCATCTCGGCGGGATTATGTTCCAGCTTGTAGTGCACGGACGCGACTACCCAGTCGAGTTCGGCCAGTGCGTCGCTGGGCAGATCCAGAGTCCCGTCTTCGAGAATATCGACTTCGATTCCATGCAACAGCGTGATTCCCGCGAGTTTCCGCCTGATGCGATCGATCTCCCGCCTTTGCTCACGCAGGCGCTTGGGCTCCAGACCATGCGTCATTGCCACCCGGCGAGAGTGATCGGTTATCGCGATATATTCGAGTCCGAGCTCCTGTGCGCGACGTACCATCTCCGCGATCGACGCGCGCCCGTCGGTATAAAGAGAATGGGTATGCAGGTCGCCGCGCAGGTCGCCGCGCTCGATCAGTTGCGGAAGCTTGCCGACGACGGCTGCTTCGATCTCACCCCGATCTTCGCGCAGTTCCGGAGGCATCCAGGCAAGCCCGAGCGCGCGGTAAATCTCCTCTTCGGTCCGTCCCGCAATCACCGAGCCGTCGCGCTCCAGACCGTACTCGTTGAGCAGGAGGCCACGCCCTTGGGCGATCCGCCGCAGATGCACGTTGTGCGACTTCGAGCCGGTAAAGTAGGTCAGCGCCGCGCCGAAACTCTTTGGGGGCACTACGCGCAGATCGACCTGCAAACCGTCTTTCAGCACGACGGTCGTTTTCGTCCCGCCCGACCCGGTTACCTGGGCGACACCTGGAAAGGCGATGAAATGCTCCGTGACCGCGGCGGAATCCGTGGCCGCGGCAACGATATCGAGGTCGCCGACGGTCTCGCGCCTGCGCCGAAAGCTGCCCGCGACCTCCAGTTCCTTGATCGCCGAGCATTTGCGCAAATGCGCGCTCAATTGTGCGGCGATCCGCGCGGCGTCGATGTAGAGGATTCGCTTAGCTTCTGCAGGCTCGTGATGGGCCAGGGATTCCAGGATGCGTTCCTCGATCTTCGGCCCAAAACCGCGAATCTCGCGCAGACGCTCGGATTTAATCGCGCGCGCCAGGTCATCGCGGTTGCGAATATGGAGATGGTCGATCAGCAGTTTGAGGCGCTTCGGACCGAGGCCTGGAAGATCGCGCAGCTCGAGGAGTCCGGGCGGAAATTTCGCGGCCAAGTCGTGATGCAGGACTAAGTCCCCGGTGGTTGCGACGCTCTTGATCTTTTCCGCCAGGTCGGCGCCGATGCCGGGAATTTCATCAATCTGTTCCTGGGTCAGATCGGCGACCCGCATCGTTTGATCGCGGATCGCCCGTGCCGCATTACGATAGGCACGTACGCGAAAAAAGTTCTCGCCGGCCACCTCCAGCATGTTGGCGGTCTCGTCGAGAACCTTCGCAATTTCGTAATTCTCTGCCATCGCTGATCTTTCGTTGCCGGCAAGCTGCGGTTGTGTAATGCGTGTCCTGCCACTGCGATGTTGCAAAACGTGAGCCGAATGGTGATACGCCTCTTAGCCACGCGGCAAGGTTACATTTGGTCCGATTGGAACCAACTGACTGTCGCCGTTGGCGCCAGGCAGCAGGTCCCGCCTGTCCCTACGTTTGATATAGAGGTGGCACGTCACGTGCTCAAGTCAGGGATGAAGGCTTACCGCGCTGAGCCTCGCTCGGCGGATCTTCCGCTTTCCGGGAGGAAGCGAAAATGGCTCATAAACAGGTGCTGTTCAGGTCCGAGGCCCGGGAGAAGCTGTTGCGGGGCGCGACGGCGCTGGCTGACGCGGTGCGCGTTACCCTTGGGCCTAAATCGAAGTGCGTGCTGATCCAGCGGTCCTTCGGCATCCCGCTTGTGTGCAATGATGGCGTCACGATCGCGCGGGAGATGGACCTCAAGGATGCGAGCGAGAACCTTGGCGTCCAGATGATCAGGCAGGCTGCGGAGCGCACGGGCGATGCGGTCGGCGACGGCACCAGCACCGCCACCCTTCTGGCGCATGCCATCTTCGCTGACGGTCTGCGCAACGTCGTGGCGGGCGCGAGTGCTATCGATATCAAGCGCGGCCTCGATCGCGGGGTCGTGGTCGCGGTTCAAAGCCTCAAGGCGCTCTCGCGCCCGGTCGAGAGCCGCCTGGAAAAATCCCAGATTGCGGCGATTTCCGCCCACAACGACTCGCTGATCGGCAACCTCGTCGCGGACGCGATGGAGCGGGTCGGCGATGAAGGGGTGATTACCGTCGAGGAGTCCAAGACTACCGAGACCGCGCTGGAGGTCGTCGAAGGCCTGCAGTTTGACCGCGGCTATCTCTCGCCGTACTTCGTCACCGATCCGGAGAAGATGGAGGCCTCGCTCGAGAAGCCCTACATCCTTCTGACCGACAAGAAGATCACGATCATGAAGGACTTTGTCCCGATCCTCGAGCAAATCGTGCGAACCGGGGCGCCGTTTCTGGTGGTCGCCGAGGAAGTGGAAGGCGAAGCGCTCGCGACTCTCGTGGTGAATAAACTGCGCGGCTCGCTCCATTGCGTTGCGGTCAAGGCTCCCGGGTTTGGCGATCGCCGCAAGGCGATGCTGGAAGATATCGCGATTGTCACCGGCGGAACCGTCGTCTCGGAGGAGCTGGGTCTTAAGCTCGAAGAGCTTCAGCTATCGTCGCTGGGACGGGCCGAGCGGGTGATTGCCGACCGTGAGAATACCAAGATTATCGGCGGTCTTGGCGACAAGCGAACTATCGAAGGGCGCAAGCAGCAGCTTCGCCAGCAGATCGACAAGACGACCAGCGACTATGATCGCGAAAAGCTGCAAGAGCGGCTCGCCAAGCTCGCCGGCGGGGTAGCCGTGATAAGGGTGGGCGCGCCCTCGGAGGCCGAGCTGAAGAGCCGCAAGGAGGCTCTGGATGATGCGATCAGCGCCACGAAAGCGGCCGTCGCCGAGGGCATCGTTCCCGGTGGGGGGCTGGGTCTGCTGCGCGCGATCGAGGCGCTCGAGCTCGAAGAAACGAAGTGCGACGGTGACGAGCGCACCGGACTGCAGATCCTGAAGCGGGCGCACGAGGCTCCGACGCGCCAAATCGCCGAAAATTCGGGGGCCGATGGCGGCGTCGTAGTAAATGCGATGCGGACCGGAAAGGGAAGTTATGGCTTCGACGCCGGGCGCAAGGAATACGTCGATCTGGTCGAGACCGGGATTATCGATCCCACTAAAGTCGTGCGCATTGCGCTCGAAAACGCAGTCTCGGCCGCGAGCCTGCTGCTGCTCGCCGAAGCAACCCTGACCGAACTGCCCGAGCCCAAGGAACCGCCACCGACGCCGGGCATGCCGTAACTACGCTAAGCCGCGAAGCGGCTTAGGAGCGGGATAATCGCCTGTTGGGGTGGACCGCCGCTGATCGTCGCGCGGCCGTCTTCGATTGTCATGTCGAGTTCACTGCGGACGCCGAAGCGCTCGGGCAGGTAGATGCCCGGCTCGACCGAGAAGCAGGTCCGCTCG
The DNA here is from genome assembly GCA_052145175.1 of Binataceae bacterium (SeqCode). Classification (GTDB taxonomy): domain Bacteria; phylum Desulfobacterota; class Binatia; order Binatales; family Binataceae; genus JAJPHI01. The sequence continues at coordinate 7,139 of JBKQPD010000174.1, forward strand.
ATCAGGTTGCGATGGTCCCGCGTTTCGAGTGAATCGAGATTGGCGCCAGTGCCGTGGACCTCGCGGCCGATCGAATGGCCGGTGCGATGGACGAAGTTATCGCCGTAGCCGGCGGTTTCGATCACCTGGCGGGCGGCGCGATCGGCCTCCTCGCCACTTACTACGCTCCCCTGCGCGACGCGACTCTGAATCAGCTCGACGGCGGCGTCGCGCGCGCTGGCCACGATCCTGAAGACCTGCGCGAAGGCGTCGGGCACGGTCACGGCCGCACAGCCCATCCAGGTGAGATCGCCGTAGATACTTTCGGGCGGCTGCTCTTTGGCAAACAGGTCGAGCAGGATCAGATCGCCGTGCCGGATCGGCGTGTCGCGCTCCTCGCCGGGGCTGAAATGGGGATTGGCGGCGTTGGCGTTGACCGCCACAATTGGTGCCTCGTCGGTGCGCAGACCGTGCGCGGTAATCCGGCCGAGCACGAAACGCTGGACCGTGAACTCGGTGCACGGCAGATGATGGCGGATGCGGCGCGCGATCTCTGCGAAGCTCTCGTCGACGATTTCGCGCAGATGGCGGGCGGCCCGCCGATGGCCCGCGAGCTGCGCTGCCGTCAAGGTCGCCTCGAAGCTCTGGATCAGGTCGGCCGCCGTGACGACTTCCACCCCGAGGCCGCGGATCAGTTCGAGCGTGCCGCCATCGACACGCGATACATAGGGAATCGCACACTGCGGCGAGTAGTTCATCGCGATGCGCCGGCAGCCCTGCAGAAGCGCACCCAACCCGGCGATCATCTGCCCTTCGGAGCGGTAGACTACCCGCGTCGCAGCCGGGATCGCGTCGAGCCGATGGGCCTCGACCGCCGAGACCAGCGCATGCCCGTTGCCGTCCGCAGCAATAAAGTAAAACCAGCGCCGGGTCGCCAGCCCGGTCTCCGGGATGCCGAGAATCCGGTAGGCGAGCGGATCGCTCAGCCGGAAATCGTAAAACAACCAGCCATCGAGACTGGCCTCCTTGAGCGCCCGCGCGATTTCGTCGAGTCGTACCAATCGAGGAGTCAACCCTCACCCGCGCTCGCTATGCTCGCGCGGCCTCTCCCTGGTCAGGGCGAGGCGTAAAAAAGAGCGCCCACGATATGCAAATAACTTACGGGACATAACACTCTAGGAGTTAGGATTCGCGCAGAAGCGATTACCCCACACGTGAACGCGGGCAGTCTCGATCCGCACGATCGGATTCCGCTCGGGATTCAGGGCCATTGTGCGATACTGCGGATACTTGTCGCGCAGGTTGCGCAAAGCGAGCAGGTATTCCTCCTGATCGTCAACGACCACCGCTTCACCATGGATCAGCACATAGGCGAGCGCTGACCAGTCCTCGCCGTATTCGTCGACCACCAGCGCGACGCGAGGGTTTTCGGCGATATTGCGCATCCGCTTGATCGCCGTTCCGGCCGCGCGTTTGGGCTTTTCGTCGACGGCAAAGTAAAAGCGCGTGTCGCCGTCGAACCAGAAACATAAGGGGATATTGTGCGGCGCCCCTTGCGTGTCGGCGGTCGCCAGATGGGCGATGCGGGCGAGCGTGAGGAAATCCCGCACCCGAGGGTCATTCAAGGCTGGACGCGCGTCATCCATAGCGACTAACCCGGAACGTTTTCAGCCGAACTCGACCGATGGTCATGACCGAGCATAGCAGTTTCGGCAACGTCAGCGGAGCCGCCGGCGGAGCGAGCAAGATGAGTCTTTTCCTTGGCCGCGCGTCGCAGACTCCGCCCCCACGGTCCCTCGTCTGGGCGAGGCGTAAAAGGCGTTAGCGCTCTTCACCGAACAGGAAGATCGACAGCGCCACCGCCGCGAAGACAAAATTGGGCGTCCAGGCCGCGACCCAGGCCGGGATGATCCCCGACCGCCCCAGTGATGAAGTGAGGCCGAAGGCGAGCCAGTAGGCAAACCCGATCGCGATCGCGAGCCCGAAGCTGCGGCCCAGGCTCAAGTTGCGCGGCAGGGGATCGAGGCTCAGCGCGATTCCCAGCGCGACCATGATCAGGCATGCCAGCGGCATCGCGAATTTGAGGTCAAGGTCAACGATATAGCCGCCGGGGTCGAGCCCTTTGCGCCGGAGGTCGTGAATATAGTGCTCGAGTTCCCAGAGGCTGAATTCCTCGGGATCGAGCTTGAGCAGGCTCAGATCGGCCGGTTTAAGCGATTGTCCGACCACGCCGGTCGCGGCCACGGCCGAAACCTGGCCGTTATCCGCGAGCTTGAAATTGGTGGGATTCTGCGGCGCCCATCCGGCTCCGTTCCAGACGGCGCTGCTGGCGTGCTCGATCCCGTGTAAGGCGTAGGCGGCATCCAACTGGTAGAGCGTCACCCCATGCAGGGTGCGCGCGCGCGCGTCGTAGCGGTCGGCCGAAAGAAAGCCGTTACGCACGCGCACCCAGATCCGCTGATTGGCGAAAACGCCCTTCAGTTCGCGTTTTTTGAGCGAGACTTCGTAAAGAAAGCGTGCTTGACGCGTCGTGAGCGGCACGACGGTTTCGTTGAGCACGAAATTGAAGACCGAGATCAGCGTCGCGACGGCGAGCACCGGAAACGCCATCTCCAGCCGGCTGATGCCCAGTTGCTGGCAGGCCAGCACTTCCCCCGAGCGGTTCAGCAATGCGAATCCCAGCAGCACGCCCGCCAGGCAGGCCACCGGCAGCAGTTGCGACACGATTAAGGGAATCTTGAGCGCGAAGTACTCGAGTCCGAGGACGCCGAAGCCGCCATAGTGGATCAGATCGTTGAAGCGGTCGAACATGTCGCCGAGCAAATAGGCGATCGTGAAGGCCGCCAGACAGACCATGAACGGGCCGATAAACTGGCTACCCAGAAAACGATCCATCGTCGGCGAGAGCCGCGGCCGTGCGCTCACGCGGTGGCCTCATGCCGGCGTTCGAGGCGTTCGATGAAATCCCAGAGGAAATCGCCGGCGCCACGTCCCTGATCACCACGGTCGCGGGCCGCACGTACAAAGAGCGAAACCGCGAGCGTCATGAAAATGACGTCGGGGATACTCATGGCGACGAAGGCGTCGAGCACCCCGCGCTGGGCTAACGCCTCCCCCGCGCGCATCAACGAATAGTAGAAAAAGAACAACGCGATCGCGACCCCGAATCGCTCGGATTGACCGCCGCGCGCCGGTTTGAGCCCTAAGGGTACACCCATCAGGGCGAACAGCAGTGTCGTGAAGGGCAACGTATATTTGCTGGCGAGCTCGGTTTCGGCCTCGCGATCCGGTTTGCCGGCGGCGCGCGCCTGCGCGATATCCTGGCGCAACTGGGTCAAGCTCATCTCCTCCGGGTCCTGGGCGGCTATCCCCAATCCCTCCTCGGGATGAACACTTAAATCGTAAGTCCGGAAGCTGGTGACGTGGCTGGTGTTGTCCGCCGCGCTGACCCCGAAGACCGAACCGTCAAAAAGGCGCAGCGTAATCGCCTGCGCCGTGGGGTCGGGGATAATGCGGCCGCTATGCGCGATAATGGTGTTTTGCTGCTTGGCGTCGCGCGCGTCGGAGATCATCACGCCGTGCAGGCTCTCGTCAGTAGTCGAAATCTGATCAACGTAGACCACGAGCCCCGGAAAATTGCGGTTGAAGACCTTCTCCTTGAGACCGGCGGTCGAGCGCGTCTGGGTCAGTTCGAAAAGCTGCTCGCGAAGATGTGAATTGGCCCACGGCCGCACCGAGAAGGCAAGCCAGCTCGACAGCCCGTAGACCACCGCCGCGACACCCATCACGGGCAGCGTCAGGCGATAGAGGCTCATGCCGCAGGATCGCGCCGCGATCAGCTCCCGGTCACCCGACATCCGGCCGAAGCCCATCAGCACGCCGAGCAGCAGCGCCATCGGCAGGGTCAATTCCAGAAACGCGGGCATGATGAAGCCGATCAGGCCCATCACGTCCCCGAGCGTGACGCCGTGATTAACCACCATCTCGGTGAGCTTCAACAGGCGTCCGGTGACCAGGGCAAAGGTCAGCAGGATCACGCCCAATCCCAAAGGCCCGGCCACTTCGGCCGCAATGTACCGATCGATAATTCTGAATCCCGGCATTCGTCTTCAACTACGCGGCCCGCGCACCGCCGGATGCAGTTTAGCAGGGTGTGGCGAAACCTCGTAATAGCGGGGGAATCGCGCGGCGCTTCACCATCGAACGCCGCCATCATGCTCCGTAGTGAACCCTTCAGCCCTACCGCGCACCGTGACGCCGCAGGGAAACTCGGAGCGATGAACTGCATGAAACTGAAACAATTGCCCAGGTGCGTGGACCGGGACCAGGTAAGAGTCTGGCAGCGGTACCTGAAGACCAGAGGAATTTACTCGGGCTCGATCGATGGTAAGTCCGAGGGGGCAACCGCTGCGGCGACTCAGAACTACCAGAAGAAAACCGGCAAAAGGGATGATGATCTATTCTGTCTGTCCCTCGAGCGCCCTGACAAGGAACACTTCAGCGCGCAGGGGGCAGAGCGAACCGGAGCGATCGATGCGGTTTTGCGGCCGGTCGCATACGGGTACTATTTGATGACGGATAAGGACTTGGTAGTGACCAGCGGCCTGCGCACACCGGCCAAGCAAGCCCACGAGATGTACAAAAAGGCGAGGCAGAACAAGTCAGCGTTGTCCAGATTGTACTCCAAGCATGAACTACTCACACCGATCTTGAAAGCTTACGAAGAGAAGGCCAAGGCCGGCGCCGGGGAACACGCCACCATCGATGCAATGGCCGCGGTTATCCAAGCTCAGGTGAATGGACGCGCGTACATCTCCAGACACCTTACGGGCCATGCCTTTGACGTGAGAAACCGTACGATGAACCACTGTGAAAAGGAGGTCTTTGAGGCGGTGATCAAGCTGGTCCTGGGTTCTACCCAAGGCCACCTGATAGAAAATGAAGCCGGTGAACCGCACTTTCATGTCCAGTTCTAGTTCGTATCGTGGCTGGGCAATCGCCGCCATCGTACTCGCTTTCGCGTTTCTGCCAGCCGCGACGCCCGCCTCGCGCCACGCATCGACCTGGGGTGAAATCCTGATAGCTGGGGGAAGATGCCTCGGCTTCGACCCCCTGGCCAGTGCCGAGCTGTACGATCCCGCCTCAAACCGTTTTATGAAGGCAAAGATGAAGGCTAGCCGCGCGCGCGCGGTTGTAGTCCTCATTAACCGAGGGAGTGATGCCGGCAAAGTCCTGATCACTGGCGGCGATGGCCGGGATTTCTGTCCGCTCGCTTCGACGGAACTCTACGATCCCGCAACCAACTCCTTTGCGCGCGGACCGGCCATGCGAGCCGCCCGGGTTGACCACACCGCGACGGTGCTGGCCGCCGGACCGCACGCGGGAGAGGTCTTAATCGTCGGCGGGAGCGGTTGGGGCCCTCAGTGCAACGGTCCTGTCGCGCTCGCTTCAACCGAGCTGTACGACCCTGCAAAGCGCGTTTTCGCGCCCGGCCCCAGACTGCGTGCTGGCCGGCAAGGCCACACTGCGACGCCGATTGTTTCGGGCCCGAATAGAGGCGAAATCCTGATTGCGGGCGGGACGGATTCCAACTTCCATCCGCTGGCCTCAACCGAGCTATATGATCCGTGGTCCAACCAACTGCTTGCCGGACCGTCCATGAACCTGCCGCGCGCCGAGCATACCGCCACAGTTATTGTCGCGGGTCGCAATTCCGGCGGAATTCTGATTGCCGGGGGCTATGACGGCAGGACCGGCCCTTTGGCCGCGACCGAGCTTTTCGACCCCGTGAGCATCAGGTTCCTGCCCGGGCCAAACATGAAGACGGCGCGCGAGCGCCACACCGCGACGGTAATCGATTCGGGACCGAAGGCGGGTCGGATTCTGATCGCTGGCGGTGACACCACAGATGACGAGCAGTTATCTTCCACCGAGCTTTTCAACCCTGACCCCGCTGGATTCTCGCCAGGCCCTGCCATGAACTGGTCGCGGTTCGGCCACACCGCGACGGTCATTGAATCAGGCCCGAAGGCCGGCAGGATTATGATCTCCGGCGGCACCGGACCCAGCAGTGCGGATCCCGCTGGATTCTCGCCTAGTCCTGGCATGAACTGGCCGCCGTTCGGCCACACCACGCCGGTCGTGGAGACAGCCCCGAACTCCGGCAGGATTCTGGTCACCGGCGGACCCGAGGATCCGTTGAGCAACCCGAACGATCTCTACGATCCGGCGACCAACTCGTTTGCCCCCGAAGGCTATGTGCCGAGCCGGGATGGCGGCTGCTTTGATACCTTCGCGATCCAGTTGCCGCCCGGCCCTCCGCATGACTCCCATCGCTGATCACGCCCGGGAACATACGCACTTTCATGTGGAGTTCTAGAGTGTTGCGAGGCTGGGCAGTGCTCGGCGTCGCCGCCATTTTTGCGTTGGCGTCAGCCGCGACGGCGGCTTCGCCTCACCGCTCCACCTGGGGACAAATCCTGATCGGAGGGGGAGCCTGCGAGGAGTTCGGCCCCTTTGACGACGCCAAACTCTATGACCCCGCTGAAAACCGCTTCGCCGACACAACGATGAAATCCGCGCGCGGCGGCGCCACCGCAACCCTCATTGCCAGTGGAAGCGACGCCGGGAAGATTCTCGTCAGCGGCGGCTATCGATATCTGCATGACCTGCTTGACAAGTACCAAGAGCTTGCCTCGACCGAACTCTACAAACCCGCTACCAACTCATTCAGGCGCGGGCCGGCGATGCGCGCCGCCAGAGCGTTCCATACCGCGACGGTGCTGACCGCCGGACCGCGCGCGGGACAGATCTTAATCGCCGGCGGGCAAACGAGCCGCGACCATGAAGGCTATCTCTTTCTCACTTCCACCGAGCTCTACGACCCGGTGACGCGCCGTTTCGCGCCCGGCCCAAACCTGCATACCGGCCGGGAAGAGCACACCGCGACGCCAATCGTCGCGGGACCGAACAAGGGCAAGATCCTGATTGCGGGCGGGGTGGATTCCAAGGACAACCCGCTGGCCTCGACCGAATTCTACGATCCGTGGTCCAACCAAATCGAGCCCGGTCCGTCGATGAACGTCCCGCGCCGCAATCACACCGCCACGATTATCGTCGCTGGCGGCAATTCCGGCCGGATTCTGCTTGCCGGCGGCTACAGCACGAGCGACTCCGACCCGCTTGCGACTACCGAACTTTTCGACCCTCTAGTTAATAGATTAATACCCGGGCCAACCATGAAGATCGCTCGTGAGTCCCACACTGCGACTGTCATCAGCGCGGGGCCGAATGCGGGGAAGATCCTGATTGCGGGCGGCGCCGACGTCCAGCACGGCGACCAGAACGGCGTGCTGGCTTCGACCGAGCTTTACGATCCGAAGCGAAATACGTTCGCGCTGGGCCCGAATATGAACTACCCGCGGTACGGCCACACTGCGACGGTCATTGAATCAGGGCCGAGCGCCGGTAGGATTCTGCTCACTGGTGGGACCTATATTGATTTGATCATCATCCCGAGCGATCTCTATGATCCGGCAACCAATAGTTTCTTACCCAAAGGCTACGTGCCCAACCGCCACGGCGGCTGCTATGGCACCTTCGCGATCCAGTTGCCGCCGGGCCCTCCGCATAATGCCCATCGATGATCAGGGTCAATCGCACTTTTATGTCGAGTTCTAGGCCGCTTCGCGCTTGCGGGGCGCTCGTCGCCGCCGCCATTTTCGCGTTGGCGTCAGCAGCGACGGCGGCTTCGCATCACCGCTCCACCTGGGGGCAAATACTGATCGGCGGGGGTGATTGCGATGAGACGAGTTCAACGGCCCGCGCCGAACTATACGACCTAGCCACCAACCGCTTTACGGACGCGCAGATGAGGTCGCGCCGCTCGGGTGCCACGGCAATCCTGATTGCAACGGGGCGCGATGCCGGTAAGGTCCTGATCATCGGCGGCAACGACAAGGACACCCGCGCGTTGGCTTCGACGGAACTCTACGATCCCGCCACCCACTCTTTTGTGCGCGGGCCCAGCATGCATGGCGCCAGGGCTTACCCCACAGCGACGTTGCTGACCGCCGGACCGCGCGCAGGAGAGGTCTTAATAACCGGCGGGGAGGGTCGCGACCCTGACGACAATCTGGTGCTCGCTTCGACCGAGCTTTACGACCCGGTGACGCGCCGTTTCGCGCCCGGCCCGAACCTGCATACCGGCCGGCTAGAGCATACCGCAACGCCGATCGCCGTGGGACCGAATAAAGGCAGCATCCTGATTGCGGGCGGCCTGGATTACGATCACAACGCGCTCGCTTCGACCGAGCTCTACGATCCGTGGTCCAACCACATGCTCGCAGGACCATCGATGAAACTGCCGCGCGCCGCGCACACCGCCACAGTTATTGTCGCGGGTCGCAATTCCGGCCGGATCCTGATTGCCGGCGGCGGCAGCGCGGGATACGGCGAGAGCGGTGTCTACTCGCTGGCTTCGACCGAGCTTTTCGACCCCATGACCGCCAGATTCCTGCCCGGGCCGACGATGAAGAGCGCGCGCGAGCTTCACACCGCGACCGCCCTCAACGCGGGGCCGGACGCAGGTAAGATTCTAATCGCCGGCGGTCGCAGCGCCGACGGCGATGATCTGTCTTCCACCGAGTTCTATGACCCCGAGCGCAACGCGTTCGCGCCCGGTCCAACCATGATCTGGGACCGAGCCGTTCACACCGCGACCGCCATCGGGTCCGGGCCGGGCGCCGGCAAAATTCTCATCTCCGGCGGCACCGAGCGTGTCCCGAACATCCCGAGCGACCTCTACGATCCGGCGACCAACACGTTTGCGCCCGAGGGCTACGTCCCGGAGCGGCACGGCGGCTGCTTTGACACGTTCGCGATCCAGTTGCCGCCGGGCCCACCGCATCACTCCCATCGCTGATCGCGCCGGGGAACGTGCCCCTCAAGTTGAACGCACGATTCCATTTGGAACCCGCCCCCGATTGGCGCTAGAAATCGGAGCGGAGGATTCGGGTATGGCCAAGCTCAGCGGAAATGAACTCGTCGTCAGGGCGCTCAAGGACGAAGGCGTCGACACGGTCTTTTATCTCACCGGCGGGCCGATGGTTGACGTGGCGGCGGGCTGTATCGAGGCGTTTCACGCCGTCGACGTCCGTCACGAGCAGGCCGCGGCGATGGCGGCGCACTCGTATAGCCGCGTGCTCGGCCGGCCGGGCGTCTGCTTCGCGGCGTCGGGCCCGGGCGCAACCAATCTGATTACCGGGGTTGGCAACGCCTACCTCGACGCGGTGCCGGTGGTCGCACTGGGCGGTTCCAGCGCGGTCGCGCAGGACGGGATGGGCGCCTTTCAGGAGATGAATCAGGTCGGGATGTTCAAGCCGATCACGAAATTCGCCGAGCGGGTGATCGACGCCCGGCGCATCCCCGAGATCATCAACAAGGCCTTTCGCATGGCGACCGGCGGCCAGCCCGGACCGGTCTACGTCGATCTCCCGGGCGACGTGCTCTACAAGAAGGTCGACGAGGAGGAAGTCTTGTTTCCGCGGCGGCCCCACGCCGTGCCACGCATCTCAGGAGACCCGCAGATGGTCCAGCGGGCGATCGCGATGCTGCGGCAGGCCAAGCGGCCATTGGTCATGACCGGCACCGGGATCCTGTGGTCGGGGGCGATGGCCGAGCTGAAGGAGTTCGTCGAGCTGAGCGGGATTCCCTTCTACACCACACCGCAAGGGCGCGGCGTTATCGCCGAAGACCATGAGCTGAGCTTTCTGGGCGCGCGTAATTACGCCTGGAAGGAGGCCGACGTCGTTCTGGTCGTCGGCACGCGGCTGAATTTCATCGTCGGCTTCGGCCTGCCGCCGCGCTGGGCCGCGGACGTCAAGATTATTCAGGTCGATATTTCGGATGAGGAGATCGGCCGCAACCGGTCAGTCGACGTCGGGATCGTGGGCGACGCGAAAGTGGTGCTGCGGCAGTTGATCGACGGGGGGCGCGACGCCTTCCGCGAGAAATACGGCAAGTGGACCGAGACCCTGCACAGCCAGGATACGCGCGCGCAGGAAAAATCCGTCGCTTTGCTGAATTCCAATGCCCAACCGATTCATCCTTTGCGCCTCTGCAAAGAGGTCCGTGACTTCATGGATCGCGACGCGATTATCGTGGTCGACGGCCACGAGATCCTGAACTTCGCACGCCAGTCGATTCCCACCCATGTCGCGGGCCATCGCGTCAACGCGGGTCCCAACGGCTGTATGGGCGTCGCGGTGCCGTTTGGGCTGGGCGCCAAGGTCGCGAAGCCCGACACCCAGGTCATCGTGCTGAGCGGCGACGGCTCCTTCGGGATGAACGGCATGGAGATCGATACGATGGTGCGTCACAAGATTCCGGCGATGATCGTCATCAGCAATAACGGCGGATGGGCGGGCATCGGCGGCATGGACGCGGGGCGCGACCTCGGCTACAGCCGTTACGACAAGATGGCCGAGGTCTTCGGCGCACATGGCGAATTCGTCGAGAAGCCGGGCGATATCCGGGCCGCGCTGGAGCGGGCGGCGGCTTCCGGCAAGCCCTCGGTGGTGAACGTCGTCACCGACCCGCACGCGCGCTCGTCGACGGTGTCGTTCGCGAATTACCGCGCGATCTGACCGGCGCCGGGTGCGGACACGGCACGAACGCGCTGTTCGCGAATCGCGGCCAGCGCTTCGTGCAACGTGTCGAAAATATGTTCGCCGCCGATCACGTCGCTCAAGCGATGGCGCCGCAGATCGGCCCGCAGCGACGATTCGGTGTGCACCAGAATCAACGTCGTGCGACCGCGGATCAGGTCCTGCTGCAGGTCGCGCAACATGTTGGCTGCCGAATAATCGATAGCGGTGATCGCGCCAGCGTCAACGATCAGCCAGCTTACCGGCGGGGCCGCTCCGGCGACGAGGCTGCGCACTTCCGCGGCGAAGCGGCCCGCATTGGCATAGAAGAGGTCCGCCCCGAATTGAAAGATCACCATGCCGGGGGCGCTCCGCGCACCGGGCACGGTTGGTATCGGTTGCCAGTGGCCGCCGTCCTCAACCAGCACGGCGGTATACGGTCGATAGCTGTGGCGCAGATGCCGGAGCAGCGACAGGACTATCGCGAGCACAATCCCCTGCTCGACGCCGATCACGACCACGACCGCCGCGGTTATCAGCGCGAGTCTGTACTCGCCGGGGCTCTCGCGCCGGATGTCGCGCAGGCCACGCACGTCGACGAGCCCGATAGCGGTCGTGAACACGATCGCGCCGAGCACGCACCGTGGCAGATAGTGCAGCGGGCCGGTCAGCAAGAGCAGCACCAGCGCCACGACGGCCGCGGTGGCGAGGTGCGCGATCTGGCTGCGCCCGCCGGAACTTTCGACCATCGCCGTCTGCGTCGGGCTGCCGTTAACCACAAAGGTGCCGCTGAGCGCGGCGACCGCGTTGGCCGCCGACAGCCCAACGAGGTCGGCGTCTTCGTCGTCCTCTTCGCGATGACGCGCGGCATAGGCGCGCGCCGTCGCCGCGCTCTGGGCGATGATCATCAGGAAGCATGAGGCCGCGATCGGAAGCAGCGGCTGAAGCTCATTCCACCTGACGTTCGGCAGGCCGATTGGCGGCAGCCCGCCGGTGACCCGCTCGATGACGGCGATGCCATGTCCCGCGAAGTCGAACGCGGCGCTCGTCGCAATCGCAACCGCGACCGCGAACAGCGGTCCGGGCAGGCGTGGCGCAAACCTGCGGCAGACGAGCACGAACGCCACTACCGCGCCCGCGACACCAAGCGTCGGCAGATGCGCGTGCGCCAGACCCTGAACGACCTGGGTGAGCTGTCCGGTCGTCCGGAGGGAGCTGACCGGTATACCCAGCATATCGCCAAGCATCGCGATCCCGACCTGGAAGCCGACGCCGGTGAGAAAGCCGACGAGCACCGTCTGCGAAAGGAAGTCAGCCAGGAAGCCCAGCTTGAATAACCGCGCCAGCAACAGGCCTCCCGCGGTCAGGAGCGCTACCATCCCGGCCAGGGCGACATAGTGCTCGCTCGCGACCGGAGCCATCGTCACCAGTCCGCCGGCCAAAATAGCCGCGGTCGCCGAATCCGCCGCGACCACCAGGTAACGCGAAGAACCGAGCATCGCGAAGGCGATCAGCGGCAGCAGCAGGGTATAGAGCCCGGTGACCACCGGCGTCCCCGCGATACGCGTATAGCCCAGCGCCTGCGGTATGTTCATCGCGGCGAGACTGACGCCCGCCAGCGCGTCGCGCACTGCGCCGGCACGGTCGAGAGGCCGGATACTGCCGAAGAGCCACGGCCTGCCCTCGCCGCGCTGCGGCTTTTCCCTGGTCGTGTCCACTGGGTCGTTCGATGAGGCGCGCTTACTTCTTGCGCGAGGCTGCCGGCGGCTGGTCGCCGCGCCGCGCTTGCTGCTCCTCCGCCGCATGATACTTGCGACGAATCGCGGCAATGTCCACCTGCGACGGCGGCAGTTGCAGATCCATGTCTTCCAGGGTGTCGGCGACGATTGTGGAGATCGCGAGATTGCGGAACCACTTGTGGTTGGACGGGATCACGAACCACGGGGCATGCGTGGTGCTCGTCCTTTCCATGGCTTCCTCGAACGCCGCGATATAGTCCGCCCACAGCTTGCGCTCCGTATAGTCGGACTCGCTGATTTTCCAATGGCGCGTCGGATCGTCAAGCCGCCGCTTGAAGCGCTCGAGTTGCTCGGCGGGGCTGATATGAAGATAGAACTTGAGAATACGCGTACCGCTCGCGGCGAGTATCCGCTCGAAGTCATTGATCAGCTCATAGCGTTTCGCCCACACCGGCCGCGGCACCAACTTGTGCACGCGCACCACCAGCACGTCCTCATAATGCGACCGGTTGAAGATGACGACTTCGCCCTTGCCCGGCGCATGCTGATGGGCGCGCCACAGAAAGTCGTGGGCCGCTTCGACATTGTTCGGCTGCTTGAAGCCAAAAACCGACGTGCCTTGCGGATTCATGGCGCTGAACACGTGGCGCACCACGCCGTCCTTACCGCCGGCGTCGAGCGCCTGCAAAATGACCAGCAATGACTGTTTGCCGTCGGCATATAGCAGATACTGCAGCTTGGCCATCCGCTCGACGTGCTTCTGGATCTCCGGCGCCGCCAGCTCCTGCGATTCGTGCTGGTCTTTGAATGAAGGGTCGAGCTTGTCGAGCCGAACCCTGGTGCCGGGCTTCACGACGAATCTTTTGCGATAGTCCATCGTCGTGGTTTCTCCTCCAGGTGGATGGTCGAAGCAAGGATGCTCCTTGCTGGACGGCTTCGGCTACTGCTCATCTACCGCGCACTTTGAGCGAAATTAAGGCATCTCACGCGAGAAGATCGCAGCAAAGTCCGTCGATCGTTCGGATTTCGCGGTGATCGAGCAGGGCGCGGTTCTTGCGTTGGAACTCATGTTGATCCGGGGAAGATCGCCTGCCGACCTTCCCGCGACAATTCATTTTCCGGAGGAAGACGATCTTGAGCGGAAGTTCGGCGCGCGTAGACGCTGTCAAGTCCATTGGTAACTATCGTCCAATCGCAACCCCCCTGACCTTCGCAAGTGTTTCGGCCGCTGAGGTATACGGGGTAAACGTCTTCAACAAAACAGTGATGAAAGAGCGGCTCCCCAAGCCGGTTTTCCGCTCCCTAATGCGCACTATCGAGAGCGGTTCGACGCTTGACCCATCCATCGCGGACACGGTTGCCACGGCGATGAAGGATTGGGCGATGGGGCGAGGGGCTACCCATTATGCCCACGTATTCTATCCGCTGACCGGGCTCACCGCCGAGAAGCACGACAGCTTTTTCTCGCCCGATACCGAAGGTGGGGCGTTAGCCGAGTTCGCCGGCAAGACGCTCGTCCAGGGTGAGCCCGACGCGTCGAGTTTCCCCAATGGCGGCATCCGCGCCACTTCCGAGGCGCGCGGCTACACGGCGTGGGACGTGACCAGTCCGGCCTATATCCTCGAAAATCCCAACGGCACGACGTTGTGCATTCCCACCGCGTTTGTTTCGTGGACCGGCGAGGCGCTCGACAAAAAGACGCCGCTGCTGCGCTCCCTGCAGGCGTTGAACAAGCACGCGCAGCGCATTTTGAAGCTCTTCGGCCACGAGAATCCGGCCAACGTGGTCTCGTACGCCGGCGCCGAGCAGGAGTACTTTCTGGTCGACCGGCACTTCTATTTCTCGCGGCCCGATCTGCTGGGGACCGGGCGCACGCTGTTCGGCGCGCCCCCGCCGAAGGGTCAGGAGTTCGAGGACCATTATTTCGGCGCAATCCCCGAACGGGTGCTCGCCTTCATGCTCGAAAGTGAACGCGAACTCTTCAAGCTCGGCATCCCGGCCAAGACCCGGCACAATGAGGTGGCGCCGGGCCAATTCGAACTCGCGCCAATGTTCGAGCACGCCAACCTCGCGACCGATCATCAGCAACTGCTGATGGTCACGCTGAAGCGCGTCGCGGAAAAATACGGGATGGCCTGCCTGCTGCATGAGAAGCCCTTCGCCGGCGTCAACGGCTCGGGCAAGCATGTCAATTTTTCGATTGGCAACGCGACCCAGGGCAACCTGCTCGACCCCGGCGACACACCGCACGCCAACGCGCAGTTCCTGGTCTTCTGCGCCGCGGTGATCCGGGCCGTCCATCGATGGAGTGGCCTGCTGCGCGCCGTCGTCGCGACCGCCTCCAACGACCATCGGCTCGGCGCCAACGAAGCTCCGCCGGCCATTATTTCGGTCTTCCTCGGCGAGCAGCTCGCAGACATCTTCGAACAGGTGGCCAACGGTGGCGCGAAGAGTTCGAAGGGCAAGGAAACGCTCAAGGTCGGCGTGGATACGTTACCGACGCTGCCGAAAGACCCCGGCGACCGCAACCGCACCAGCCCGTTCGCCTTCACCGGGAATCGTTTTGAATTCCGCGCCGTGGGGTCGGCGCAATCGATAGCCGGACCGATGGTCGCGATCAACACCATCCTGGCCGAGTCGATCGACTACATCGCAACCCGCCTGGAGAAAGAGGTCGCCGGCAATCCGGGCAAACTCGACGAGGCGGTGCAGAAGATCCTCAAAGAAATTATCAAGGAGCACGGCAGTATCATTTTCAACGGCGACGGCTATACGGAGGCGTGGCACGCCGAAGCCGAAAGGCGCGGCTTGCCCAACCTCCGTTCGTGCGTCGAGGCTCTCCCGGTGCTGGGCAACAAGGAGACCACCGAGCTCTTCGAGCATTACGGCGTGCTCTCGCCGCGCGAGCTGCACAGCCGGATGGACATCTACCTTGAACAGTACTGTCTTAGCGTCGGGCTCGAAGCACGCATCGCGATCGAGATGTCCAAGACCCTGATCTTCCCGGCCGCGATCCGTTATCAGGGCGAGCTGGCCGCCACCTGCGCGAGCCTGAAAGCGGTCGGCTACACCTTCGATACCGACACGCTGGATAAAGTCACGGCGCTGGTGAAGGATTTGCAGGACGGGACCGCTAAGCTCGAGAAGGTGTTAGCCGCGCACGGGCATAAGACGACGCTCGAACACGCGGCCCATCTATGCCACGAGGTAATTCCCGCGATGGCGGCGGTGCGCAAAGCTGCCGACGCTCTCGAAGGCATGGTCGCCGACGATCTGTGGCCGTTGGCGACGTATCAGGAGATGCTGTTCATCATGTAGGCTTTGTCTACAAGAAGAAGCTGAAATGGAATGGCCGGAATCCGCCCAGCGCGGTTCCGGCCATTTGTCTGAATTACGCGCCGCCGGGAATTCACGGCGGGCGATCGATGATTCTCAGGCCCGTTCGATCAACGTGCCCGTCCCAAGCCCGCCGCCACAACACATCGTGATCAGCGCTCTTTGACGGTTGGTCCGCTCAAGCTCGTTGAGCGCCTTGGTAACGAGCCCACAGCCGGTCGCACCCAGCGGATGGCCGAGCGCAATCGCGCCGCCATTGCGGTTCACGCGGGCCATGTCGGGCTCGAGCGTACGCGCCCAGCTCAGGACCACCGAGGCGAACGCCTCGTTAATCTCGAACACGTCGATATCGTTAATCGTGAGTCCGTTCTTGTTGAGCAGCTTGCGGGTCGCCGGAATCGGGCCCTCCAGCATCAGCACCGGATCGCAGCCGACCAGGCAGGTGTCGACCACGCGCGCCCGCGGACGGCAGCCCAGCTCACGCGCCTTCGCCTCGGTCATCAGAAGCACCGCGGAAGCGCCATCGGCGACCTGCGAGGAAGAGCCGGCCGTGTGGATGCCGTCCGGCCGCGCAACGGGCTTCAGCTTGGCGAGCGCCTCGAGACTGGTGTCGCGCGGCCCCTCGTCGCGGACGACCGTGCGGCTCTCGGCGGCCCGTTCACCGCCGGCTTCGATCACGGGAACCTCGACCGGCACAATCTGCGCTTCGAAACGTCCTTCCGCAACCGCACGCGCGGCCCGGAGCTGCGATTCAAGACCGAAACGGTCGGCGTCCTGGCGGGTGATGCCGTATTTGGTCGCGATCCGCTCGGCGCCCTCGAACTGGCTGGCGAATTCATAGCGTTCCCGGTACTTGCGGCTGATCGGCTTGCCAAACCCGGCCTTGACGCCGGCCACCGCGTCGGAGCCAATTGGCAGCAGACTCATATTCTCGACGCCGCAGGCGAGCACCACGTCTTCGGCTCCGGAAGCGATCAGGCTGGCGGCAACGTTGACCGCGAACTGGCTCGAACCGCATTGCGAGTCGATCGTCGAACAGGCGACGTCAACGGAGCCGCCGCCGGTCAGCCAAGCGGTGCGGGTTACGTTCATCGCCTGCGCCCCGACCTTGTTGATACATCCGCCGACGACTTGTCCGACGGCGCCGGACGGCACCGCGGCGCGCTGGAGCACCGCCATCATGACCTGACCGAGCAATTCCGCCGGATGCGCGGCCGAGAGCACTCCATTTTTTTTACCAATGGCCGACCGGCCGGCTTCGACGATTACCACGTCTCGCATAAGTTCCTCCGTTAGCTGCAATAGCGCCAAATTAGTGCTGTCATCGCGCGAGCACAAGGGGGCGCCGGCGTGCGGTTGCCGCGCCACGGGCGGTCCGGCGAGCCGCCTGCTTGCTGACTATCTGTTGACTTTAGTTGACAAAACGCTAGCATCGGAAACATCTGATTATCGCGATGGATGCGGTTTAGGCTATGGTCAACGTGATGACGCTCGAAGAGGTCGCGAACTACCTGCGTGTTCATCCCTCCACGATCTACCGGTTGGTCAAAAGAGGGAAATTGCCGGCCTTCAAAGTTGGCAGTGACTGGCGTTTCAACCTGGAGTCGATCGACCATTGGCGATCGCAGGCGGAGGGTCTCGTCGACACTCCGTGAACGCCCGTGACCGGCCCGCAGGGGAGCACCGGCGATCGGCATTCAGGCGACCGCGCCGAGCAGTGGTACCGCGCTCAGACATTCGGCGCATAGGGCCCAAGCCTCTTCTTGTTCGTCGACAACGAGTAGACCGGCGATCGGAGCCTCGACGTTACCACAGCCGTGGCAGAGCAATAGGCTGTCGGCGTAACCCGCCTCGGCGCATACTGCGGCGCAGGTCTCCGCTATAGTCGCGACATCGCGGGCCAGCCTGACCTGCATGTGGTCTTTGCTCATCCTAACCTCTTAATCACCCAAACATTCCGTTAAGCACCCATATTAATTGGTGGCGTCATCCTAACGCAGCGCCGTCGACATTGCACGCGCTATGGCTGAGCGTTCATTCGGGCGTTCGTACGGCCTTTCATGGCTGACGGGTCCTGAAATGATCGGCGGCACGTGAGATACTTGTCCGCGTAGACGGGCGTTTACGTCATGCGAGCTTCCCGGAAATATCTGCGGCCGGTCCTGAGTCTGGTCCTAGTTGCGTCGCTCGCCTCGAGCTGCGGGCTGCCGCAGCCGGATATCGCGGGTGATGGCGCTCCAGCGCCTGCTGACCATCGTGACGCGCCGGTCGCGGCCGCGACGCCAGCCGTGTCGGCCACGCTCAGGTTGCCGTTCACCGGCCGTTTGGTCGAGGGTGATCGTGACGAGTTGCCCCCGGCGATCGCCGGCGCGCTCGTCGCGAATTCGCCGGTGACCTTTGCGTACCGCGAGCAGTTGACCCACGACGAATACCACATCCCCCTGATCGTCTCGGCGCTCGACCCGGTTACCTTTGTCGGTGCGCCGCTCGGTGACTTCGGGGTCACCGCCTTTGCGACGTTGACGATCCGCGAGGGTGACGTGGTGCTGGGCGATTATACCGCCAAGGCCTTTGTTTCGCGGCCGTATACGCTCTATTCCAGCCCGACCCATCGCGAACTGGAAACGGCGGCGCGCACCGCGGTACGCGACAAGATTGACGAGAAACTTGCCCGCGATGCCGTCCGCCTGAGCCACGCAGTCGGGGCCGGAGCGGCGAGTCCGGCCGATCCTCGATGACGCCCGTGGCGCGGCTGACGATCCTGCTCGTCGTGGCGGCGGCGGGATGCGCCGTGCAGGGTACTCCCTTCCAAAAGGCCGCCGCGCCGATCGGTGACGCGACCCTTTACGTCTATCGTCCCTACCATTACGAGGGGTCGCTGCTGCGGCCGCCCGTGACTTGCGGCGACGACACGGCGCGGATCGGACCGGGTGGGTATCACGTCTTCCTCGTGCCGGCCGGCAAGGTGGTCTGCAACGTGGCGGGCGGCGAGACCGACGACGAAACGGAAATCGACGCCGCGCCGGGCGTCTACTACATCCGGGAGGAGATCGGCTGGGGCGTCCTAACCGGCCATCCCCATCTTAACCCGATCGATTCCGACACCGCCCACGACGAAATAAATTCGTGCTGCGTGCTGGAGGCCGCGCCGGCGCCGTAGCTTTTCCAGCGTCGCTTCTGCCGGGCGCCGCAGACCGTATCAGGCGGATGGCCGAAACGGATAGCGCGCGACCACCTCGTAGGCGGAGCCACCCGGTCTCAGCTCGCTCTGGTAGAGAATCATCGAATCGACCAACGACTCGCCGAACTCGTGGTTCACGTGTTGCGTGAGCAGCTCCCGGATTGACGCCCAGCCGCGCAGATGGCGCACGCGCCCGATCGTCAGGTGCGGGGCGAAAGGCCGCGGCTCCGGGGCAAAGCCGCACTCCCGGGCGGCCGCTTCGACCCGCCCGGCCAGCTCTTTCAGGGGTTCCCCCAGCAAGCCAATCCACAGCACGCGCGGACGGTCGAGACTGGGGAAAGCGCCCGTGCCGCGGGTGCGAACCGGGAAGGACGACGTGGTCCCGGCAATCTGGTCCAGCGCGTGATCGAGCAGCGTAATCATCGCGGACGGCACGGCGCCGCCGAGAAAACGCAACGTCAGATGCAGATGCGTACGTTGCACCCACGCGACGCCGGCGCCGTGTTCGCGCAACTCCTGGACCACGCTCGCGATCGCGGCCTCGGTCGCGGCGTTCATCCGCAGCGCGACGAAGGCCCGCAAGCGATCGGGCAGCGCGCGCATCGGCGTGAGCACCTTCAGCGGCAACGCGCGGGCTTAGTGGGAATGCGCCAGCGCGTGCTCGACCAGCACCAGCCGATCGTTGCCGAAGAACATCTCGCCTTCGACGAAAATCGAGGGCGAGCCGAAGCCGCCGCGACTGATCAGCTCCTCGGTGTTGGCCTTGAGCCTTTCCTTGTATTCGGGCGCCGCGATTTTCGCGAAATATTCCTTTTCGTCGAGGTCGACCGCGCGCACGATATCGCGCAGGACATCGTCCTTGCTGATATCGCGATCCTCGCCCCAATAACTCTCGAACACGCGCCGCGAGTAGGACGAAATCCGGCCGTGTTCAAGCGCGACAAACGCCCCGCGCATCGCTTTCACGGAGTTCACCGGAAAAACGGTGGGCTGTCCTATCTTGATCCCATAAAGGTGCGCCCAGTCCTGCAGGTCCTTGGCGTAGTAACGGGCTTTCGCCTTCACCGGCCGCTCACGGCTTTCGTAGACGGAGGGATTCACGGCATTGAATACCCCGCCGACCAGAATCGGCCGCCAAATCAATTCCGCCTGGTGGCGGGCCGCCACCTCTTCGATCCTGGTGAAGGCCAGATAGGTCCACGGACTCGAGCAGTCATAGAAAAATTCCAGCTTCTTGCCCATTGTAGGCTCCCGCGGCGTGCGTCAGCGCACGACCGATTTTCTTCTGCCGGAAGATAACACAAGCCGCGCGATCTCCCACTATCGGCTGATCGCAACCGGCGTATTCGCGCTCGATCGCAACGCCGTTCCGGGCCCCTCGAGCACGTTGGTCAGATCGACGATCACCGAGCCGATAAAGACCGCGGATTCGATCCGCAGCGGCAGATGGCGCGCGTCATCGGTCACCCACAGGGTCGTCGCATGCGCCTGACTGCGAAAGCTGCCGTCGCTCAGCCAAAGCACGGCCGGCTCGATCCGGAGCGCGTTGAAAGCGCCAAGGCCCGTGGTGATCTGCTCGCGGCCCTGCACCGCAAAAGTGAACACGTAACGATTACCGCCGCTGAAGATATCAAAGGTGTAGCTGCGTCCGGGCGTGAGGGGTTGCGACAGCGCCATCATCGCGCCCGAGAAGGGTCCCCACGGATCGCCGCCACTGAAGCGGCGGATCGAAGTGCGTCCGGCCTTGTTGGTCTTGATCGCCGTGACCAGTTGATGCGGTTGATCGAACGTCGCCACCCAATGGTCCTTGCGCTGCTTCTCGTGCTGCAGAATGTCGATTTCGACGGGCTGCCAGGACGTGAAGGCGAAGTCTTCACGAAAATAGTCGCGCATGCGGTAGAGCTTGTCGACCAGCGCACTGCTCGTGATCCACATCTCGCCGGTCCACCAGCCGGGATGCGGTTTGCTATGCGCCATCCTGATCCGCGCCTCACCCGCCGGTATCCCTTCCCATGAAGCCGCGTAAACCAGGACTTGGCCGTCGCTGAACGGTTCCGTCCCCCGCACGTAACGCGGAATCGCAAGATTCGCGGGCAACGGCAGCGGGGTCGGCGTGGCGCGCGGACGTGACGCCTTCGATCCGGCAGCGGACGGGCTCGTCGCGCTCAGACTCTGTGTTATATTGTGATTCGAGGCGAGGGACACGGCCGCCGTCAGAATCAGTGCGGCGGTCAGCAGCAATGAGCCTAAGGCGGGGGCTGACCGGCTTGACTTCGCAGGCATCGTGCCCAAAGATTTTGCCCAATTGCGGAGGAGCTTGGAATGCTTCATCGGCGCCGATTCACTTTAACGATCCTGACGGTGGGACTTCTGCTGATGTCCCGCTCAGCGTATGCCCAGTATGGCGCTCCGGCGGGAGGCTCCGGATATAACGGAGCGCACGGCGCCTTCTCGAACCTCGAGCAGATGGAGAAAGCCGGCCCCGATCGCAAGGCCAAGAGCGATCCCGACCTTATCAAGGAGGCCAAACGCAAGATAACCGACGCCGACCCGCGAGTGCGCGTCGAGGGGCTGGAGAAACTTCGCTACGTCTCGGACAGCGCCGAGGCGAACGAGCTCCTGTTCCGCGGCCTGAACGACTCTGACGTGCGTGTGCGGATCAAGGCGATTGACGTCCTGGGCGCACGCGGCACGAACGACGCCGTACCACCGATGTCGCAGGATCTTTTCCTGCGCGAGACGCCGGCGATCGAGAAGCTTCATCTGGTCGCTGCCCTGGGCCGGATCGGCGACGGCCGCGGCACGCTGCCGATTGTCGAATATCTCGATGAAACCGATGAAACCTCGAGCCGCGGCACCGCGGTTTTCGCCCTGGGTGAGATTGGCGACCCGCGGGCGAATGACTCGCTGATCAAGATTGTCAGGAGCGACAAATCAGCGATGGTCCGCAAGTTGGCTGAAGAAGCAATCGAAAAAATCGACGGCGAACTCCCGAGCCGGCATTCCGAAGAGCTGGCGGAGGAAAAGTCCAAAGAAATCCAGCCAACGGATGAAAAACTCACCAAGATGCGCGAGAACGACTATGAACTGCAGGCCGAGAAGTACGGCCGGGGTACGCAATGAGCGCGGCTGCGCGCTTGCGTGAGCTGCTCAGGGCGCCCTCGATGATCGTGGCGCCCTTCGTTTACGATTGTCTGCAAGCCAAAATCGCCGAGCGCACCGGCTTTGACGCGGTCTACATGACCGGCTTCGGCACCGCGGCGGCCCGGGGGTTTCCCGATCTCGGTCTGATGACGATGACTGAGATGGTGCAAAACGTGCGCGCGATCGCGCACGCCGTCAAAGTGCCGGTCATCTGCGACGCCGACACCGGGTACGGCAATCCGCTCAATGTGTGGCGGACCGTGCGCGAGTACGAGGACGCGGGCGCCGCCGCCCTGCATATCGAAGATCAGGTGTGGCCGAAAAAATGCGGCTTTCTCGCCGGCAAACAGGTCATCCCGATGGAGGATATGGTCCCCAAGGTGCGCGCCGCCTGCGACGCCCGCCGTGACCCGGCCTTCGTGATTATCGCGCGTACCGACGCGCTCGCGGTTAACGGCTGGGACGACGTGGTACGGCGCTGCCGGGCGTATCATGCCGCGGGCGCCGACCTGCTTTTTGTCGACGGCATCCGCACACTCGAGGATCTCAAGAACTACACCGCGCGGCTGGGCGACCTACCACTGTTCTACAACGGCGCGCTGCTGCCGGTCGCGGAGCTCGCCCGCTACGGGTTCAAGCTCACGATTCATATCAGCAGTCTGATGGCGGCTTACGTCAACTTCCGCGACGCGCTGCGTCAGCTCAAGACCACCGGCGTCATGGACGTGCCCTTCACCGGCCGTCTGTTCGAGGAGCTTACCGAGCTGATGGGCGTGCCCGAGACTGAAGCGATCGCAAAAAAATACTCGGCCTGAACGAATGGCTGCCGACCTCGAAGTCAAATTCTACTTCGCCTACACGAGTCCGTTTACCTATCTCGCGGTCGCGCCCGCTTACGCGCTGGAGCGGAGTCATCGGGTAGCGCTGCGCTTCATTCCCTATGGCGTGAATATCCGTGGGGTTTATGGCGGCGAAGTCGAGGATCGCGACGAGCGCAATCGCCGCAAGCTCCGCTATCTCTACCTCGACGCGCGCCGCATGGCGCAAGCCGCGGGCGTGACTGTCTACCCGCCCCGCCGGATCTACAGCGCGCGTTACGCCTTCTATGGCGGCATGTGCGCCGAGGATCAAGGGCTGTTCCATCCGTATTCCGATCGGGTTTTCGAGCGCTTCTGGCGGCGCGAGCTCGAAGTCGAAGACCCCGACGCGCTGGCCGCAATTCTCACGGAAGCGGGGGCCGATACCGCGCAATTCCGCCGTTATATCGCCGATGAAAACGCGGAGGCCAAGCCCCGCTTGAAAGCCTGCTTTGCCGCCGCCGATCGCGATCAGATCTTCGGCGTGCCGACCCTGATGGTCGACGGCGAGCGCTTCTGGGGCTGCGATCGGATGGATTGGATCATCCGCAAGCTCGACACGATGGGCCTGCGCCGCTGACGCTAGCGAAGGCGGCGGTGACGCAGCCCGGCAAATCCAGGGGCGGAATCATCCAGCGTTCGCGTGGGCCTGTTGCGTACCGAAGATATAGCCGAAAAGCGCCGTTAACAGCGGCAAGAGCAGATTCAGCAAGATCAACTGCGCCGCCTGAATCCAGAAGGTGTGAAAGGCTTGGCGTTGTTCGTTGATTTTGTTTGCGGACTCGCCGGCAGCCTGCACGTTCGCCATACTCGCTGCGGCTTGCAACGCAGCCTGCTCAGTTCCAGTGAGAATTTCGAGGCAGCCGCTCAGCTCTCCGTTGCGTGAGGGCTGAATCGTTGTCGGCGGCGGAGAGCTGCAATGTTCAAGCTGAGTCTTTTGGGCGCTCGTCAAGCTCGGCAACTGATCGAGCATTTCCACGACGACCTTGGCATTCTGCAAATCGTCAGGTAACGTCACCTTGGTTGGGTTCTTCAGTAGATCCGTCAAACCGTCTTCGAATCTTTTAATGCGGTCCAAGGTGTATAATTCGGACCCCGTGCGGGTTGTATTCAGCACCTGGTTGTACGCGGAGCCGACGTTCCATGCGACAACGAGGTCCATGACCAGCAAATACGCGAGCAACAATCCAATCGATGCGGTCGCGATCCAGAGAACAAACTTGGCGAGACTTACGCCAGCGGCAGCCTTGGGATCCAGCGAAGCTGTAACGCCTGCGGTCGTCGGAACGTCGACCGGAGGAGATCCGCCACCCCCCGATCCACCCGACGCTTGCACGGCAAGGTCCGGTGGGCCAGTGCGCATGGCATTTCCCGGTGGAGCCTGCTCCACCGGGACGTTAATGGGCATTCGGTACCATCTGGCCCCAATCTAGCCGAAGGACTCTTTTGGGTCGTCTCCTTGTCTACTGAGACACTCTTATGTGATCCAAAGACGGCATGGCGAGCTGCTTCACTGGCTTAAAGTCCTTATCAGAGGAAGTGATCACGTTTCCCGAAGCACGTTCAGTGACCGCCCAATTGTACAAAGTGATCGCATCCCGGGCGATGTCTGTCACCTTGGCGTCAGGGCCCAATTTTTCTCGAAGTTTCGCAATAAGCTCATCCGGGATTTGTACGCGCAACTCAGCCATATGTTTCCTCCTGTCAGTCCATCTACTGAATCCAATATAACTCCATAAATACTCCGATTCAAGTCCATATTTATTCCAGCATAAGCGTCGAAAGCGCAAGGCCAAATCACTGAGAATAAGCTAGCAACCGACATTCGGATCGTTCCTCGAATTCCACTATTCGATCGTTTTCAAAAAGGTCGACAAATCGACGACCGCGAAATTGTCGAGCGGCACCCTCTCCAGAAGCCGGCGAAGTTGGGCATCATCGGTGACGAATGTTTCGGCTACCGCGGCCGCGGATACCGCGTGCAGGAGATCTATAGAATCGCCTAAATTTCGCGATTGTCTTTCGAACGTCCACGCGTAAAGGAAGGAGAGCGACGCGCCAACCATCATCCGCACGCTTCTGATGTGAAGAAGCTCATCGAATCCGCGGCGCTGGCATTCGTCGAGGACTCCCTGACGCTCGGCGAGCTTTTTTACAAATAGCTCCGCCCCAGCTTCAAAGTATTGGTCGAAACTGACACCGCCAGCGGACTTCGCGAGCTCCCGAATAAACTCCAGTTGCTCTTTCATCGCCGCGCGAAACCCTTCTTTCCGTCGCTTCGCGTTGTCGAGGGCCGCGATCATCTCTTCGTCGAGCTCTTCGCCGTCACTTTCGACCAGCTCGGCGATGCCATCGGTCATGACGTTCTGCAAATCCGTGTCGATGAAGGGACGGGCGGCCGCACCAGTCGCGGCATGGGAGCGGATATCATCGGTCAGGAGCTGATCGCACGGCTTGACCATCCGGCGGAAATTGCCGAGCGACAGCGTCAGCTTGGTCTTCGCCACCATCAGCTCCGGGCGGGCGCGGCGATCAAGCAAAATCTCCTCGAGGGTGTGAATACTCAGTAGGAGGGAAAGCTCGCGGCCATAGATTTTCTTGCGCAGGTTGGCGATATCGGTGCTGGTACAGCCAATCTTCTTGTAGAGATGGTCGAAGACGTTGCTGTCCAGGTAGGCGGCCATCGCCGATACGCTTACAGCTCGGGGCTCGCGGGCAGGAACGATTCGCCCATCAGGTAGGTGTCGACCGCGCGCGCACATTCGCGTCCTTCCCAGATGGCCCAGACCACCAGTGACTGGCCGCGCCGCGCGTCGCCGGCGGCGAACACGCCCGGCACGCTCGAATGGTAATTGTCGCAGGCGATGTTGCCGCGCTGATCGAGTTTGAGGCCAAGTCCGGCAATCACACCGTCGGGCTCGGGGCCAAGAAAGCCGAGGGCGAGCAGCACCAGATCGCAGTCGAGCACGAATTCGCTGCCCGGAATCTCTTCCATCATCATCCGGCCGTTGTCATTTTTCCAGTTGAGCCGCACCCCGTGCAGCTTCTTGACCACACCGTTCTCGCCTTCAAAGAACTTGGTATTGATACTCCAGTCGCGGTGGACGCCCTCTTCGTGCGAGGTCGAGGTCCGGAGAATCATCGGCCAATCCGGCCAGGGCATCGCGGCCGTACGCTTCTCCGGCGGCATCGCGAGCAGCTCAAACTGATGAACGCTGGCGGCGCCCTGCCGGTTCGACGTGCCGAGGCAGTCGGAACCGGTGTCGCCGCCGCCGAGAATAATGACCTTTTGGTCTTTCGCGGTAATCGAAATGTCAGACGGGATCACGTCGCCGGCGTTGCGTTTGTTCTGCTGCGGCAGAAACTCCATCGCGAAGTGGATTCCCTTGAGTTCGCGCCCGGGCACGGGCAAATCGCGCGGCTTGGTCGAGCCGATAGTGAGCGCGACCGCGTCATACTTGCGGCGGAGCTCGTCGGCGGAAAGATCCACGCCGACGCGGCAACCGGTCACCAGCTCGACACCCTCGGCCATCATCTGCTCGGCGCGGCGCTGGACCTGCCACTTCTCGAGCTTGAAATCCGGAATCCCGTAGCGCATCAGTCCGCCGATGCGATCGGCTCGCTCGTAGAGCGTGACCGCATGGCCCGCGCGCGCCAGTTGCTGCGCACACGCCATCCCGGACGGTCCCGAGCCGACCACCGCGACCTTCTTGCCCGTCTTGCGCGGATTCGGCCGCGGCGTGATCCAGCCCTCCGCCCACGCATGATCGATAATGTTCTTTTCGATCTGTTTGATCGTTACCGGATCATTGTTGATGTTGAGGACGCAGGCTTCTTCACAGGGCGCCGGGCAGACGCGACCGGTGAACTCCGGGAAATTGTTGGTCCAGTGCAGCCGTTCGATCGCTTCGTGCCAGCGCCCGCGATAAACCAGGTCGTTCCAGTCCGGAATGATATTGCCGAGCGGGCAGCCGCGATGACAAAACGGGATACCGCAGTCCATGCAGCGGGCGCCCTGCTGACGCAGTTTTGCTTCGGGCATCTTGAGGTCGTATTCGCGGTGATCCTTGACACGCTCGGCCACCGGCCGGCGCGGATTCGTTTCGCGCTTGATCTCCATGAAGCCCGTAATCTTACCCATTGACTACTTCACTCCCCGACTGACTATTTCGCCTGTCAACTCTACTCCCGCAGACGCCCCGCGCATCCCTGGTTCTAGACCGCCGCGAGTTTCGCCATGTCCGACTTCATGTCGAGCTGGCCCGCCAGAATCCGGCGGTACTCCGTCGGCATCACCTTGACCAGTTTGGCCACGTGGTCGTCCCAGTGGTCGAGGATGCGCCGCGCGACCGCGCTCTCCGTGTATTGATGGTGGCGCGAAATCAGCGTGTGGATCTCTTTGATCTCGGCGGGATCGTCGAGTTTATGCAGTTCGACCATCCCCATGTTGCACTTGCCGGCAAAGCTGCCGTCGGAATCCAGCACATAGGCGACGCCGCCGCTCATGCCGGCCGCGAAATTGCGCCCGGTCGGACCCAGCACGAGCACCAGTCCCCGGGTCATATATTCGCAGCCATGGTCGCCGACCCCTTCGACCACGGCGGTGGCGCCGCTGTTGCGCACCGCGAAGCGCTCGCCCGCGATCCCGCGGAAAAATGCCTCGCCACCGGTCGCGCCGTAGAGGGCGACATTACCAATGACGATGTTCTCTTCGGCCTTGAAACTTGCCGCGCGCGGCGGGCGCACCGCCATGAAGCCGCCCGAGAGCCCCTTGCCGCAATAGTCATTCGCGTCGCCCTCAAGATAGAGCGCGACACCCGGCGCCAGCCAGGCGCCGAAACTCTGCCCCGCCGAGCCGGTGAGATGAACCTGAATCGTGTAGGGGGGAAGCCCGCGCTCGCCGTGGCGCCGCGACACCTCGGACGACAGGATGGTGGCGAAGGTACGGTTGACGTTGCGGATCGGCAGATGGACCTCGACCGGTTTGCGCTGGTCGAGCGCCTCCGCGCAAAGTTCCTTGAGCTGCTGATCGAGCGCTTTTTCGATCCCGTGGTCCTGCTTCTCGACACAATGCAGCGGCCAGTCCGCCGGCACTGCCGGTTTCGTCAGGATCGCGCTCAGGTCGATATGACGCGCCTTCCAGTGTTTGATCGCCTCGTTGGCGTCCAGGCACTCGACATGCCCGACCATCTCAGCCACTGTGCGAAAGCCCAACTGCGCCATATACTCGCGCATCTCCTCGGCCAGAAACATCATCAGATTGACGACGTGTTCCGGCTTGCCCTCGAACCTCTTGCGCAACTCCGGGTCCTGGGTCGCGATACCGACGGGGCAGGTATTGAGATGACAAACCCGCATCATGATGCAGCCCGAAGCGACCAGTGCGGCGCTGGCGAAGCCGAATTCCTCCGCGCCCAGCAGGGCCGCGATCGTCACGTCGCGCCCGCTCTTGAGCTGTCCGTCGGTCTCGACGTGAATGCGGCCGCGCAGGTTGTTCATGACCAGAATCTGCTGGGTCTCGGCCAGACCGAGCTCCCACGGCACTCCAGCGTGCTTGATCGACGTGAGCGGCGAGGCGCCGGTGCCGCCGTCATAGCCGCTGATCAGGACGACGTCGGCCTTGGCCTTGGCTACGCCGGCCGCGACCGTGCCAACCCCGACCTCGGCCACCAGCTTCACGCTGATGCGCGCGCGATCGTTGGAGTTCTTGAGGTCGTGGATGAGCTGGGCGAGGTCCTCGATCGAATAGATATCGTGATGGGGTGGCGGCGAGATCAGTCCCACGCCGGGAGTCGAATAACGAATCTTCGCGATGAAGTCGTCGACCTTGTGGCCGGGGAGCTGACCGCCTTCGCCGGGCTTGGCGCCCTGCGCCATCTTGATCTGCAGCTCGTCGGCATTGACCAGGTACCAGCTGGTCACGCCGAAGCGACCCGACGCGACCTGCTTGATCGCGCTGCGGCGCCAGTCGCCGTTGGGATCGCGCTCGAAGCGCGCGGGATCCTCGCCGCCTTCACCGGTGTTGGATTTGCCACCAATCCGGTTCATCGCGATCGCCAGATTCTCGTGCGCCTCCTTGCCGATCGAGCCGAAGGACATCGCGCCGGTCTTGAACCGCTTGACGATTTCCGTGGCCGGTTCGACTTCCTCGAGCGGCACCGGCTGACGGTCCGGCTTGAACTTGAGCAGGCCGCGCAGCGTCGCCAGATTGCGGCTGTGGTCGTCGACCAGCCGCGTGTACTCCTTGAACAGGCGGTAGTTCCCGCTGCGCACCGCGTGCTGCAGCTTGGCGATGGTGTTCGGATTGTACATGTGGAACTCGCCGCGCCGCCGCCATTGATACTGGCCGCCAGCGTCGAGTTCGCCATCGAGACTGGGATCCGCCACGAAGGCGAAGCGATGCCGATTAGCCGACTCGCGCGCGATCACGTCGAGACCAACGCCGCCGACCCGCGAGGCCGTCCAGGTGAAGTACTTGTCGATAACCTCGCGGCTGAGCCCGATGGCCTCGAAGATCTGCGCGCCGCGATAACTCTGAATGGTCGAGATGCCCATCTTGGACGCGACCTTCACCAGGCTCTTGCCGAGCGCCTTGATGAAGTGTTCGACCGCTGCCTCCTCGGTCACGTCCTTCAGGCGGTCGTCATGGATCATCCCGGCCATCGTGGCGTACGCGAGATAAGGATTGATCGCACCGGCGCCGTAACCGACCAGCAGGCAGAAATGCATCACTTCGCGCGGCTCGCCCGATTCCACCACCAGGCCGCATTTGGTGCGCGTCCCTTCGCGAATCAGATGATGATGGACGGCGCCGGTCGCGAGCAGGCTCGGAATCGGCGCCCATTCGGCATTCACGCCGCGATCCGAGAGCACGATAATCGTGTAGCCGTCCGCGAGCGCCTTGGACGCGTCCCGGCAGAGCTGATCGAGGGCCTCGCGCAGCGCCGTTTCGCCGCCCGCCACCCGAAACAACGTGGGCAACGTGATCGTGCGCAGGCCGGGCCGCGCGAGCCGCTTGATTTTCTCCAGCTGCGCGTTGGTCAGGATCGGATTCTTGAGTTTGAGCTGCCGGCAATGGAGCGGCGTCTCCTCGAAGAGATTCTGCTCGGCGCCGATCGTGGTCTCGGCCGACATGATCATCTCTTCGCGGATCGAATCAACCGGCGGATTCGTGACCTGCGCGAAAAGTTGCTTGAAATATTGAAAGAGCAACGGCGACTTGTCGGAGAGCGCCGCCAGCGGCGTATCGGTCCCCATCGAGCCGACCGGCTCCTGCCCATTTGCCGCCATCGGCGCGAGGATCATCTTGAGCTCTTCCAGCGTGTAGCCGAAGGCCTGTTGCTGCTTGAGCAAGTCGAGCGGTTCGTAGCCGTTGACCGGCGGCGCGGACGGCGGCTCCGGCAGCGTTTCGAGCGCCACCAGATGCTCGTCGAGCCATTTGCCGTACGGATGGAGCGCGGCAAAGCCCTGCTTGATCTCGTCGTCCTGCACGATCCGGCCTTCAACCGTATCAATGAAAAAGATCTTGCCGGGCTGCAGACGTCCCTTGAGTTCGATCGACTCGGGCGGGAGGTCGAGCACCCCGGCCTCCGACGCCATCACGACCAGCCCGTCCTTGGTCACGTAGTAGCGCGAGGGGCGCAGCCCGTTACGATCGAGCACCGCGCCGATACGGCGGCCGTCTGTGAACGTGATCGAGGCCGGACCGTCCCACGGCTCCATCATGCACGAGTGAAACTGGTAGAAGGCCTTCTTCGCCGGATCCATCAACGTGTCGTTCTGCCACGCCTCCGGGATCATCATCAGCACGGCGTGCGCCAGGGAGCGGCCAGTGCGGACCAGCAGCTCGAGGCAGTTGTCGAACATCGCGGAGTCGCTGCCGTTCTCCTCGATAATCGGCAGCACCTTCTTGATGTCCTCGCCGAACAGCTCCGAGGCGAACTGCTTCTCCCGCGCGTGCATCCAGTTGATATTGCCGCGCAGCGTATTGATTTCGCCGTTGTGGCTGAGGAAGCGGTAAGGATGCGCCCGATCCCAGCTCGGAAAAGTGTTGGTCGAGAAGCGCTGATGGACCATCGCAAGCGCGCTGGTCACACCTTCATCGAGCAGGTCCGGAAAAAACCGTGGGATCTGATGCGAGATAAGCTGGCCCTTGTAGACGATCGTCGAGCTCGAGAGACTGCAGACGTAAAACAGCTCGCTCTCGTCGAGGCTGAGCTTGGCGCCTTCGTTAAACACGCGTTTGCGAATCACGTAAAGCTTGCGCTCGAAGGTCTCCTGGTCCGCAATCCCGTCGCCCCGCCCGATGAACACCTGCACGATGAAGGGCAGCCCCTCACGCGCGATATCGCCGCACTGCGTCGTGTCGAGCGGCACTGTCCGCCAGCCCAGCAGGCGCTGTCCTTCCTCGCGCACGACCCGCTCGACGATGTCGACGCACACTTCGCGCCTGCTGGCTTCGAGTGGCATGAAAATCATCCCGACGGCGTATTCGCCGGGGGCGGGGAGGCTGAATCCAAGCTTGGCGGTCTCGCGCACCAGGAAATCATGCGGAATCTGAATCAGGATACCCGCGCCGTCCCCGGTCAGCGGATCACAGCCGCAGGCTCCCCGATGCGTCAGGTTGTCGAGGACTTGCAGTCCTTTGCGCACAATATCGTGCGATCGCTCACCTTTGATGTTGACGACGAAGCCGGTGCCGCACGCGTCGTGCTCGTGCCGCGGGTCGTAAAGTCCTTGCGCCTTGGGGAGTCCTTTGAACACCTGCATCGTTATGCCCTTCTCGATTCGGCTGTGGCATTGCGCGCGAGCGGATGACGGTGATGACGGCGGCCGCCATTGGCGGACTCGGCCGCGGGATCGTCACCACAGACGGAGATTTGTGCACGTTCGGTATGGGTCGAAAGCACGACCATCGTTTCGGTGCGCATCACACCCTCGATCAAACGGATCGTCCGAATGAGTTGTTCGAGCGTCGCGGTCGAGTGCGTTTTCACTTTAAGGAGCACGGTGTGCTCACCCGTGATGTGATGACATTCGAGCACGTCGGGCATCCGCGCGACGGTCTCCTCGAACAGATTAACAGTCCGGGGATGTCCGATCGAAACGCCGATGAAGGCGGTGACGTCGCGGCCCAGCCTCCGCGCGTCGACCGACGCGTGATAGCCGGTGATGATACCGCCGTCCTCGAGCTTCTTGACCCGCTCGATCACCGACGGCGCGGACAAGCCGACCTGCTCCGCCAATTTGGCGTGCGGGATGCGGCCGTGCTCCTGCAAGGCGTCGATAATCCGCAGATCTATCGCATCGGGCTCCATAGCCTCGAATCCTGACTTCATAAGGGCAAACCTCAAAAGGAGCCTCAAAGATAATGGCCCTTTGGGCTTCTTGTCAAGGGAATCTAAGGCAAATCAACAGATTGAAAGATGTTTTCCGCAACTTTTTCGTGGGTTCGATGCTTTCAGACGTTCGGATAAGCGTCACTGCCCATCTCGAGCGCGTCGAGCCCGCTCCACTCGACCTCCGGGATGCTAACCCGCGCAAGCGCAGCAATCTGAGGGAGACAAAACCCAAGAAGCGGAACCAAACGGATGTGGCTCTCACTCTTTTACTTTGCGAGTCAACGATTGAACCGCTGCAGGATTTCCGGCTGGCTCGGATCGCCCCTTTTCTTTCTTGTTGGGAAGCGTCGATTTTACAAGATCAAGTCGTCTCTTAGCTTCTCGTGCCCCGACAGTGACAGCACCAATCGCGATTTTGACTACCTCCAGATTTATCTGGCTGACCGGTATTTGTTGCCCAACCCACAGCGCACTGTTCTCATCCTCGTTCTCCTTCGCCAAGCCTACCTTGACGAACGCTAGTTCGGTGTTAAGAACTAGTAAGATTGTCACCTGCGCTTCAGTTAGAGGGGCTTTCAATTGCGCTAGGTGGAAGACGCTCAGCCATCCCTCGTCCAGAAGCAGCATCACTGGAACCGCGTCGGAGCGATCCTTTTTCTCACTGAAAGGCGCTAGTGCCCAAAAATGCTTTTGCTCAGGATCCGTTCTCCCGAACTCGAAAAGCACGTCCATTTCGGCCAGTATGCCGGTAACCTCCCGGACACGATTTTTTATGGCAGCGCCTTCAGTCAAATTGATCGCTCGAGGTCTCGTTGCGCGCCAATATCGCGAAGAGTGTAGGAGCGTCGGCTAAGCCAGGGTATGTTTAACATTTCTTCGTTGGGCAGGAGGTCCTTCTGTCCCGTTTCAGGCTGCCCGAGTCTCGAAGCAGGCCAGTGCTGGTGAGGTCGATACTCTGGCGAGCCCATGAACATTATGCGGTAACTTACTTTGGGGGTCTTGGGTAACGCTTCGATCAGACCCTGCATCGCCCTTTTGGCTTCGCCGTTTTGCTCAGTTGCAAGGGCGATCTCCACCGCCTCGCGCACTTTTGCTTCAGCAATCGCCGCGAGCGCGGCCACGACGCAGCATCGCACGGTCGGGCTTGGATCGGCGAGGCCCGCTAGTAGCGTTGGCAGTGCCGGTCTGAATGCTAAGCGGCCAAGCGCATACGCGCAGGTATCCCGAATCTCCTCTGGTTGAGCCCCATCTGCAAACAAATCCAGTAACGCATGGCCGGCGTTAGGATCGCCGATCATACCAAGA
Source organism: Binataceae bacterium (SeqCode) (assembly GCA_052145175.1). GTDB lineage: Bacteria > Desulfobacterota > Binatia > Binatales > Binataceae > JAJPHI01. Next base: position 40,667 of record JBKQPD010000174.1, read on the forward strand.
GCGTCGGCGGCTGATTCGCGGAGCCGAGGATCAACCGATGTTAAGCGACGTAGCAGCAAAGGTACCGCGCTTTTGATTCGGCGGCGACCTAGTTCATGAGATACGACTCGCTGGACTTCAATCTCAGCGGTTTCCAAGAGAAATAGAAGGTCCATGTCCGGAAGGCGCCGAAAAAGGTCCCGACGGTTGTGCGCGACTCTAGAAGAACTTTTCATTGACTGATCCGTGGTGTTTAGTGCCTTCAGGCCGAATATTTGAGTGCGTACCATCTGGGTGCGTAACGTCCCAATGGTCGCATTGACCGGGCTTTACTCCGTCGCTCCATTCCCACTGGCTCTCCTGAACATCAACAAAGCCGTTTCCTCGAATTCGCTTCGGGGACCGTCCATCACCTTCAGGAGATACGTATCGGAAAGCTCCGACCTTGGGCAATCGCTCTTTTAGAGCACCTTTGTTTTTGGTACCCAGCATTCAATTCTCGCGCACTTCCGCGCGGATTCCAAATTCGCGATCGGAACGCGCTGTTCCATTTCTGCTTACGCAATCAGACGTTCGGATAAGCGTCACTGCCCATCTCGAGCGCGTCGAGCCCGCTCCACTCGACCTCTGGGATGACCCGGTTACCAATCGTCCGGTCGACGATCGTGAAGAACGCCATCGACAGTCCGAAGACCACGACGATATTGACCGTCACGCCGATCAGCTGAGCGAAGAACTGTCCGGCGTCGCCATAGAGCAGGCCGCGCACCGGACCGGCCACGCCGTTCCAGCCGTCGCCGTAGCTGCCATCAGCAAATATCCCTAACGCGAGCGCGCCCCAGACGCCGCATACGCCATGCGCCGAGATGGCGCCGACCGGGTCGTCGATATGAAAGCGCCGCTCGATCTCGAGCACGCTGGCCACGACGATCAGTCCCGCGACCACCCCAATCATCACGGCGGCGATCGGCGTGACGAAGGCGCACGGCGCGGTGATCGCAACCAGCCCGCCGATCAAGCCGTTACAGGCTATCGCGATGTCGGGCTTGTTGTAGCGATGCCAGAGATAGAGGATTCCAGAAAGCGCGCCACCCGCCGACGCCAGCATCGTGTTGACCGCGATCACGCCGATGCGCGGATCGGAACCGGCGAGGCTCGAGCCGGCGTTGAAACCGAACCAGCCGAAAGCCAGGATCAGCGTACCGACGACCGCCATCGGGAGGTTATGCCCCGGGAGAAGGCCGATTGCGCCGTCGCGCCGAAACTTCCCGATCCGTGGACCAAGTACGATCGCCCCGGCGAGGCCGGCGATTCCCCCGGTCATATGGACTACCGACGAGCCCGCGAAATCGACGTGACCGTGGCCGAGTCCCAGATTCACGCCAAGTTGCGAGAGCCATCCACCGCCCCATACCCAGTTCCCATAGAGCGGATAGAGGACCATCGAAATGAAGAACCCATAGATAAAGAAGGCCGAGAATTTCCAGCGCTCGGCCATCGAACCGGTCGGAATGGTCGCCGCCGTGTCCATAAAAACCACGGCAAAAAGGAACATCGCGAGGCTGGCCGGGTCGTGAGCTACATTCACCAGCGCGAACTTGCTCCAGCCGATCAGTCCGTAGCTGTGACCGCCCAGCGTAATCGCAAGCTCGTGGCTGGGAAACGGCGTCGTCCCGAGCGACGGCCACGAGCGCACCCCGCCCATCATGAAAGCGTAGCCCGTCAGCCAGAAGCCGACGAGACCGATTGGATAGATCATCATGTTCATCGCCATCGTATTGACGGCGTTCTTGGCCCGCGTAAAACCGGTCTCGAGCATCGCGAAGCCGACCTGCATGAACATCACGAGAAAACCCGCGACCAACACCCAGACCATATTCAGCGCATTGGTCAGCACATCCAGGTCGTGGTTGTGGACCGGCGGAGCGTCAGCCCATGCCATTACGGGGCCGGCCAGGATGATCAGCGGAAAAACCACGCCCACCGTGCACGTCCGCCGGCGGCCCGACGCGCGAGGTTGAACCTTGGGCGGTCGCGGCATCATCTCATCTCTCCCCGGTAGGAACGGTGTGGCTGGGCCGGCGCTGCCGGGAACCGATTCGCGAGCCAAATCAAAAGGACGAAGACGCCAATCAAAGAGGTGAAAAAGAGCGTGACCCACATCGCCTTCTTGAAACGCATCCACTTGAGGCTGCGCGGATGGAGTTTGGCGGCGCGGCCATGGAGGGTAACGCGCGACGGATCGCGCAGGTCCTCGAGCATCTCGGCGGCGGTGGCATAACGCGCCCGCGGTTGGCGTTCGATCGCGCGCAGCACGAGCTCCTCAAGATGTGGATCGAGGTCTGGCCGGTGGCGGCGCGGCGGCTGCGGGTCCTCGTTGGTCTTCGCTCGCATCACGTTGTAGACATTCGGACCACTGTAGGGCAGTTCGCTGGTCAGCATCTCGTAAAGGATCGTGCCCAGCGCATAGATATCGGTGCGCGCGTCGCCGCGCCGTCCGCTGACCTGCTCCGGCGCCATATAATCCGGCGTCCCGATCGTCGAGGAGAGGCCCGACCAGGTAAGCCGACGCGCGGATTCATCGAGCGCGATCCCGAAATCCATGATTTTGACCTGGCCCTGATCGTTGACCAGAATATTCTCCGGCTTGAGATCACGATGGACGACGCCCTGGCTGTGCATATAGACCAGGGCCTCGCAAATCTGCCGCGCGAGGTCGAGCGCCTGTTCCGGCGCCATCTTCGGATGGTCATGCATGAGGGCACGCAACGAGACGCCCTCGACGTACTCCATCGCGATGTACATCCGGCTTTTGCGCTTGGGCGTGAGGACTTTGATGATGGCTGGATGATCGAGGCGCTTGCCGACCCCTTCTTCGCGCTCGAAGCGACTGAAGAAGACCACGTCGCTTTCGAATTGTGCATAGGGGACCTTAATCGCGACGGTGGCGCCGTTGACCAGATCCTGCGCCTTGAAGATCGACGCCATCCCGCTGCGCGCGATCAGATCGGTCAACTCGTACTGATCGAGCTTTTCACCAACATTGACCTCGCGCATCAGGGTTTGCGGCCGGTGCCGCGCGCGGACGTTAACATCCGGAGCGAACCGGAATCAAACCAGCCGCGGCGAGTGTCCGGCCGTTACCCGCGCCGGAAGAACCCACCAATCCGGCTCCAGACACCCCGCGGCGCACCTTCGTTACTGGTCGGTCCTTTTTGCGTGAAAATCGCCGCCGTCAGGTTATCCGCGGTACCGCGTTCATTGGCAAAATTTATCAGATGGTGGCAGGCTTCCTCGGTGCCGAGACCGCGTATCGCGCGCTCCAACTCGGCATCTTCGAGCACCCCGTGAAGTCCGTCGCTGCATATAAGCAACCGGTCATCCTGTTCCAGACCGAGTGTGATCCGGTCGACCGAGACGATTAGCTCATGACCGATACTGCGGGTCAGCGCCGACTTTTCGGGATGGTTGCGCGCGCGGGCCGCGGTCATCAAACCCATCCTGACCCGTTCCTGCACGGCAGTATGATCTTTCGTAATCTGGCTGATGCGTTCGCGGCGAATCAGGTAGAGCCGGCAGTCGCCGACGTGGGCGGCCTGGAGGACTCCGTTGCTCACCACCGCGGCGGTCAGCGTCGTGCCCATCCGGCGCAACTCGGGAACGGTCAAGGCCCGATCATGAATTTCGATATTGGCGCGCTGCACCGCACGATAGAGCCGTTTGCCCGGACCCCAGGCTGCGGGACTTTCGCGATAGGTGTTGAGCGTGACCTCGACCGCCATCGCGCTGGCGATTTCGCCACCCTCGTAGCCACCTATTCCGTCGGCCACGGCAAAGACCACTGTGTCGGCGCTTTCGACCAGGTGGCCACACGCGTCCTCGTTGCTCTCGCGCATGGCCCCGACATCAGTCTTCAGGGCGATTTCAAAAGCCGCTTCTGACCCCGCCTCCAGCATCGGCTCGAACTCCATGCTCGGGATTGCGGGATCAGGAGGCATAGCCGTACCGCCCGGCTATCTGTGGCCGGTCGCGAACTTTATGCTGGTCGCGGACTTCGCGGCATCCGCG